>JAFARV010000642.1 GCA_019245255.1 Acidobacteriaceae bacterium
CTATCGAGCTCGCGCGGCCAGTTCTCGATTCCGACCGCAAGCCCGTTCCTCGCCTGGCAATTCAGCACTCGCTCTGCGACATCGCACATTCCGGTCAACAGCGCCCCACCTCCGGTCAATACCGCGCCTTCAAGCAGCGATTGCTCCATTCCGACACGCAGAACCTCCTGGTACACGCGCTCAAAAATCTCCTCCACGCGAGCCTCGATGATCTCGTTCAGTTCAGCCAGCGGAGCTTCACGCACGCCGCGGCCTTCCGGAGTGGGGACGTCCACCATGGTGTGCTCACTGGTTAAGCTCGCGACCGCACAGCCGTACTGGCGCTTCAGATTCTCCGCGTCCTCATAGTTGATCTTGAAAAGCCAGGCGACATCGCGAGTCAGATGATCGGCGGCGACGGGAATCGCGGTCGCAAGCAGCAAAGCATCACCCTCGTATACAGCGAGTTGAGTCGACTGCGCGCCAATGTCGATTACCACCACCCCCCGTGCGCGATCTTCCGGAAGCACCGCCGCGTAACCCGCCGCGACTCCTTCGAAAATCGACTCTTCTACCGCGACGTGTGCATGATGCATTGCGGACACGATGGCCTCATGCTCCGGAATGGCAGCAGTTACGACGTGAACGTTAGCTTCGAGTCGCGCGCACAGAATGCCCTTCGGGTTGCGATAGCCCGCGCGGCCATCCACCGTGAAGTCCTGCGGGCAGACTTGCAATATCTGCCGGTCCTCCTCGAGCCGTACACGAGCGCCAAGCTCTACTGCATAGCGCAGGTCGTCGGGCTCAATCTCACGCCGTCTCCCAAATTCGTAGAGACCGCGACTGTTCACGCCACTCACGCAGCCGCCAAGGCCGATGACCGCGGAATCCGGCGAAGCCTGGGCGCGCAACTCCGCCTCGTGCAGTGCAAATCGGATGCTCTCGGTCAGTGCCCCGGGTTCGGCGAGCCGCCACTTGTTCCAGGCATGAACGGGCGCCTCCCCATGTCCGAGGAAGCGCAGCGACTCGTTCTCGAGCGCGCAGATGATTGCGCGAGTCGCCGTGCTACCCAGATCCAACCCGACCGCCAATCTTGTCTTACTAGCCACGTCCATCTCCTCCGACTGCTGTAATCAGGCCATCCACCCGCAAATCGAGTGTTCTCGCGTCAGGTCGTTTGTTCTTTATCTCGGGATAATTTGCAAGAAAGTTTTTGATGCGCTCCGCGAAGTTATCATCACCGAGCATGAGGTTCACGACAGCGCCGTCAACATGCTCGCCAATTATCAGGTCGTTCGGATCGTTAACGTCGATCTCCGAGATCTGGCTCGCGAGAGGCCCGATTGACCGTAGCATCGATACCACACGCCTCACGCGGGCTTTGCGATCTTCGATCGGCTCTGTCTCCCGGATACCGGTGATCACGGGAAGAGTGAATCTGGACGCGACGCGCGGGCGCAGGATGTATCCGTACCTGTCGATCAGAGCGAATTGCGACATGCCGTCTCTGCGGTTTGGCGGCAGGTGCACGAAGGCAACCGGCGCGCGCTCGCGTATCTGTACCTTCAGCGTGTCTGGCCAGACTTTCGAAACCGTCGCGTCCTCCACCCAGTCAATCGCCAGAAGCTGCTGGCGGCGCTTTTGTATCGGCACCAGGTACAGACTACGTCCAAAGTCCTCCGCGAAAATGTGACGGATCTGGGCAGGCGACGCATAGTGAACTCCTTCGACCGTGAGACTCGGGCTAGGCCCGGCGAAATCCCTCGCTTCCGCAAGACGGAAGCGGTCATCCTTAATCAAGAACTCTTCTGTCCGATGCCAGCTGAGAATGGCGCCGATCATGACGACGCTGCCGCCGATCAGCCAGAACGTGAAGCGGCGGCCCCAACGGATTCCGGAAAACGGCGCCTCTGTGACTGCAGCTCGCGCCACTACGCAGCGGCCTCCCGGAGACGTAGCAGCAATTTCTCGGCAGCGCTTGATACATTTCCGGCGCCGAGTGTGATCACGAGGTCACCCGGCTCGGCAGCTGCAGCAATGGCCGCAACGCCCCGCTCGATGCTGCCCACATATTCGGCTGCGCGATGTCCGTGCGCGCGCATGCGTTCGAGCAGCACCTCTGCAGTGACACCTTCAACGGGAGGCTCGGATGCCGCATAGATGTCGAGAAGATAGACACGGTCGGCCTGATGAAAAGCGATGGCGAAGTCTTCCATCAGATGCATCGTGCGCGAATATCGATGCGGTTGAAACAACACGTGCACGCGCCGGTACTGCGCAAGCTGAGCGGCGGCGATGGTCGCTTTGATTTCCGTAGGATGATGACCGTAGTCGTCAACTACCGTGACGCCGTTTTCTACGCCGCGAATCGAAAACCGGCGATCGACCCCGGTGAAGGCCGCGAGTCCCTCCCGAATTTGTGCTGCCGGCACCTCAAGCTCCAGTGCAACACCAACGGCTGCGGTAGCGTTCAAGACGTTGTGCATCCCTGGGACATTGAGCTGAAAAACGCCGAGCTCATCATCGCGCCTCCGCAGACTAAATGAACTGCCGCCCCCACTGAGCACGACATTGTCGATCGTCAGATCCACCTGCGCCGAACGCCCATAGGTTATGGTGCGCCGTTTGATGGAGGGAAAAATCTGCTGGATGTTTTCGTCTTCCATGCAGATAACAGCGGCGCCGTAGAACGGAACCTTGTTAATAAAGTCTGTGAATGCCGCTTCGATCTCCTCGAGCGAGGCGTAGTGATCGAGATGCTCGCGATCGATGTTGGTGACAACCGCAATAATCGGCGCAAGCTTCAGAAATGAGCCGTCGCTTTCATCGGACTCGACCACCAGAAGCGAGCTCTTGCCGACTCGCGCGTTCGAGCCCTGCATCGCGGCAACTTTTCCGCCGACAACTACCGTCGGGTCCATATCGGCTGCATTCAGAATGGAGGCAACCATCGAAGTGGTGGTCGTTTTTCCATGACTCCCCGCGATGGCGATACCGAACTTCAGACGCATCAGTTCTGCCAGAAGTTCTCCCCGGGGAATGACCGGGATCTGCAGCCGGCGTGCTTCCGCGACCTCAGGATTCGTGGGGTCGAGGGCCGAAGTTACAACCACGGCCTTCGCACCTTCCACGTGCTCGGCTTTATGCCCCAGATGGACGGTTGCGCCAAGCTGTCCAAGCCGCTCCGTGATCGGACTGAGTCTCGCGTCGGAGCCCGAAACCTGATACCCAAGCGTAAGCAGGACTTCCGCGATGGCGCTCATCCCGATGCCCCCGATTCCCACGAAATGCACGTGTTGGGGCTTGAAAAACATTCTTTAATGTTATTGTTTCGGCTTTCGCGATGTGTGTCAATGCGGAAAGTCCCGGTTCTTAGTAGGTGGCGTACTTTTCTTTCCGCTCGCTGCATGTTCTAGTACTTCGGCCGCTCTTTGGGCAGCACCCTGCTTCGCGAACTGGCGGACCCGATCGCGCAAGGCCGTCAGTTGGTCGGGATTCCGGCGGAGCTCCTCCACTTCTCTGAATAGCCGTTCCCCTGTGAGGTCCCGATCGAGGATCATCCTGGCCGCCCCCGCATTCACCAGCATTTCAGCGTTCTTCTTTTGATGGTCATCGGCTGCGAATGGGAAAGGAACCAGAACGGACGCCATGCCGGCTGCCGCAATCTCATTCACGCTACCCGCGCCGGCGCGCCCTATGACGAGATCCGCGCCTGAGAATGCTTCCGCCATATTGGAGATGAACGGCACAACATCGCCATCGATGCCTGCACCCCGAAACTCCGAGGCAAGCGCTTCGTACTCCGCGGGACCGGTCTGATGAACAATGCGGATATCAGTGCCGCTCGCTCGGAGCAAAGGCCAGCTTTCGCGCGCCGCTCGATTCAGCGAACGTGCACCCCGGCTGCCCCCGGTTATTAAAACAGTGAACGTTCCGTTTTGCTTTGGCCTGACATCGAAGAAGGCCGGACGGACGGGAAGCCCGGTAATCTCCGATTTAGCGGTCGGAAACCAGGCGCGCGTGGATTCAAAGCCAAGCAACGCACGATATACCCGCCTAGCGACCAGGCGGTTCGCAACACCCGGAATCGCGTTGGGTTCCATGATGATTAGCGGAACGCCGCTCAGTATCGCAGCGGCCATCACCGGACCCGCAACGTAACCGCCCATGCTGAACACGGCTTGCGCTCCGAAGCGCTTTAATACGGATCGCGCACCAAGGACGCTTAGAGGCATCCCCGCGACCGTCTGGAATTTCTGTTTCAGCCCGACCCGATTCACAGCGCCACTGCGAACGAATTCCATATCGTAGCCGTGCTGTGGCACCAGCTTCGCTTCCATGCCTTGCCGGGTTCCGACGAACAGCAGTCTGTGCCCGCGCTCGCGTAAAACTTCCGCAACAGCCAGAGCCGGGAATACGTGCCCGCCGGTACCGCCGCCGGTGAGGACGAAGGCGTAGCTCATGAACTGCGCACGGCAGCGTTAAGGGAGGTGACTGATTCAGGCACCGGTTCAGTTTCTCATAAGACTCACACCACCGTCATTCCGCCGTCCACCGTGAGGGCGTGACCCACCACGTAGCTCGCACCGGAACTGCAAAGCCACAGCACAGCCGAGGCGATCTCCTCGGGCTTGCCTGCGCGTCCGATGGGAACATGGTTCGCTATGTCGGCGTATGCCTGCTCATCGCCGGCGACCACATCGCGGGCGATCTGCGTATCGATCAGGCCGGGATTGACTGCGTTCACGCGGATGCCGTGCTTGATGTATTCGAGAGCAGCCGTCCGCGTCAGCCCGACCACGCCGTGCTTGGACGCGATGTAAGAACCGATACCGGGGTTGCCCGTCAACGCACCGACAGACGCGTTGTTGACAATCGCGCCGCTACCCTGGCGTTCCATCTGCCGCAGTTCGTACTTCATGCAGCTCCACACGCCTCGCAAGTTGATCCCGATCACGCGGTCCCAGTCTTCACTCGTGCTCTCCGCGGTCGCGGCGATGTGGGCCATTACTCCCGCATTGTTGAACGCGGCGTCGAGCCGGCCGAACTCGGCAACGGCGCGGTCGACCATCTGCTCCACCTGTGCTTCATCGCTCACGTCGCAGCGCACGGCGATCGCCTTACCACCGGCTGCCACCAGCTTCTGGGCTTCGGCCTTCACTGCGTCCTCCCTGAAGTCGGCCAGCACGACGGCCGCGCCTGCCTCCGCGAACGCCCGCGCCGTCGCCAACCCCATACCGGAAGCGGCCCCGGTTACAAGCGCCACCTTGTTCTCAAAAGACAAATTCATCCAGGAATCCTCTGCGCTGTGCTGGCGTACGCGCCGTTTCTGAAGCTGAGTTTGGGCGCCACGCCTCTACCCCACACAATTCCAAAGCTACCCGCAAGTGCCGCTTGCCGCTTTCCTGATCCTGCCAATTTTTTGCCTGATCCTGTTTCACCTGTGTGAATTGCACATACGCGAAGACATTCCGACGCTAACCTGAAGAAGAGGATTCGATCAAATTGGCGAAGCACATTCAAGCGCACCGAGAGCCCGCACTGGCGGTGATTGAAATGCAACAGGCACTCGCCCGCAAACTTGCGGCCCATACGCAATCGGAAGGAGAACATCCGACAAGAATCAGCGCCCTCGCCCTCTTCCGCCATACCGCCCCGGGTGCGTGCCACCCGGCGATGTGCGAGCCAAGCCTTTCGATATTCGTGCAAGGACGAAAGCTCATCAATCTCGGAGGGACGGAATACCTCTGCGACCGCGCGTCGTTTCTCGTCTCGTCCATTGACGTTCCGATTCAAAGTCAGATTCTTGAAGCCTCGGAAGCAGTGCCTTTCCTCGCCATGCGACTCCGGCTTGACATGTCGGCGGTGCAGGAAGTTCTGAGCTGGGAGGATTTGCCCGAACTCGAAGCGCACACCGCCTTTGGTGCCGGTTATGCGCGTTCGGAAAAGGGATCGCCCGAACGGCGCGGATTGGCCGTTGGTGAAACGCCCATTGGATTGCTCGCCGCCGCGACCCGGCTCTTAGAACTTCTCGAAACTCCCGAAGATATTCCGTTCCTTGCCCCTTTGATCCAGCGCGAAATCGCGTACCGCGTTATCAGAACTCCACAGGGAGAGCGTCTTCGTGCAATTGCGACGAGAGGCGACCTGAGTAACAGAACAGCGAGAGCCATCGCTTGGCTCCGGGCCAACTACACCAAACCGCTCCACATGGAGGAACTCGCCGGCGTCGCGCACATGGGCGTGTCCACCCTCCATCATCAGTTCCGTGCATTAACGGCGATGAGCCCGCTCCAATACCAGAAGCAGCTTAGGTTGCAGGCAGCCCGGCAGCGCATGCTGACGGATGGGATTGATGTGACAAGTGCAGCCTACGAGGTCGGGTATGAGAGTGTGAGCCAGTTCAGCCGCGAGTATAGCCGTTTCTTTGGCCAGCCTCCCATGCGGGATGTTCGAACTCTTCGCTTGGCGGGCACTCAAGCGATTCATTCCCAACCTGCGCAGTATCGCGCACACTCTCACTAGCGCAAAGGACGCGGATGCGCGCCCCGAGTCAGGGAAAGAAACCCGCCGGCTCGAAGCGCACAGGCGTTCGGTGCCGTTGTGCGCGATTCAGAAGCGGCCGCGGCCGTTTTGCGCGGGTTCCTGAGAGCGCACAGGGCGCGGATGCGCACCCCGAGTCAGCGACACCCTGACCGGAGAAAACGCCGATCCTGAAATTCTGGCTAAAATACCTGCCGTTTCCGCCGATTAGTCACTTGCAATTAGTTTCTACCTGAAGTACCTGCATGAAGCTTGCCCAAGTTCTCGCACTTCTCTCGACCGCGTCCATAATGGCGCCACTATCTGCCGCGGCAGCATCGCCGGATGTCCTTGCCCAACCTCACGATCGAGTGCCGCAGACCATTGACGCCGCGAGCACAGTCACTCTCACCGGAAATGTTCATCCCGTAGCGACGGGCACGCCGGCTCGGACGGCATCCGGTCTGCCCATGGAGCACATGAGCCTTACGCTTCAGGCTGATGCGGCGCAGGAGGCCTCACTCGAGCAACTCATCGCGGCTCAGAGGGATCCCAAATCCCCGCTGTACGGGCACTTCCTTACCCCTGAGCAATTCGGTGCTCAGTTTGGCGCATCCCAGAACGATATTCAGAAAATCACTTCATGGCTCACAAGTTACGGCTTCTCCATCGATGAGGTCACCGCCGGCCGCCGCTCCATCGTTTTCAGCGGTACCTCGGATCAGGTGCAAGCGGCGTTCAAAACAGAAATAGCAGCATTTCCCGTAGCGGGCAGCGTGTACTACGCCAATAAGCAGGATCCCCAGATCCCGGCCGCTTTTGCCGGCGTCGTCCGTGGTGTCGTGCGCCTTCATAACGTTCAACACCGCGCCAATTCGCACAACTTACGGCCGGTTGCGGCGTCAACCGAGCACCCTGACTTTACGTCCGGCAGTAGTCACTATCTCTCGCCTGCGGACTACGCAACCATCTATGACATCAGTTCGCTCTATAACTCAGGAATTAATGGCAGCGGCCAGTCGATCGCGATCGTAGCCAGATCGAACATTTCCGTCACCGACGTCGAGCAATTCCGTCAATCCTTCGGCTTACCTGCCAACGATCCCTCGATCGTGATTGTCAACAGCGATCCCGGCAAGGTCAGCGGAGACATGGATGAGACAACTCTCGACACAGAATGGTCTGGTGCAATTGCGCCCCGCGCCAAAGTGAAGGTAATCGTCGCCGCGTCCACCAATACCGCCGATGGTATCGATCTCTCTGCACAATATGCCGTCAACAATCAGGTCGCGCAAATTGTCAGCCTGAGTTACGGATCCTGCGAAGCATACATGGGTTCCGGAGGGACAGCTTTCTACAACTCACTGTGGAAGCAGGCTGCGGCACAGGGCATGACCGTCGTCGTCGCAGCTGGCGACAGCGGTGCGGCTGGGTGCGATTGGGGTGGCAACACCACCGGTTCTATCCGTGCAGTGAACGGGCTGTGCAGCTCGCCTTTTAGCACCTGCGTTGGCGGCACCGAATTCGCCGACACCAAGAATCCCGGCCAATACTGGTTGCCCGGCAACAATGCGCAATACGGGTCGGCCCTCAGCTAT
>JAFARV010000700.1 GCA_019245255.1 Acidobacteriaceae bacterium
TAATCGCCGGGCGGTGTGACAAATGCCGTGGTGTTAATTGTGAGCGTGGCCGTTCCGGGCGGTGTGAGTTGTTCCGTACTCAACGTCCATGTCATGCCAGGCGGCAGGGGCGCGGCTCCCGCCAGGGATACGGTTTGCGCTGAACCAGAGAGAAGCGAGATGTTCACGATTACCGAGCCCTGACTGCCTTCGCTCATGCGCAGCCAATTGGGTGTTAGATTAATCGCAAAATCAAACTTCGGGGTGACAGGGATGACATTTAGCGACACGGGTGTTGTCGAGGCCTGGTTCAGCCGGTTCCACGCCTTGAGACCAATCTGCTGCACTCCCGGCGAGAAGAACGTAACGGTCGCCTGGCAGATGCCTGTTTGCGAGAAATTGCTGCTCGGCGTTGCTGATAGTGTGCCCAAACTCGTTAGCCATTGCATTTGATTGCACGGCGTCCATCCGAGGAGATCACCGGGATCGGTGGATTTCGCGTAGCCTTGCAGCTGTACCGGAATGCCGACTTGGACGGTTTGACTCGCTCCTTGCGGAGAAACAATGACAGGGGTTGGAGGGTCGCTCGCAAACGAAACGATTTCCACTTCCGAGGCGCTGCCCGAGAGCCCGTGGCTGTTTGTTGCAGTGGCAGTCATTGTGCGTGCGCCCGGCTGCTCATTACTGAAATCGTAGGTAGTGCCGGTGACATCAAACTGCGAACCCGGGAACGGCTGCAGGCAACCATTGCTACTGCCGGCAATGCACGTGGGCTGGATGATGTTTGAGGTGGAAGATGGCGCGGTGATGCTCCAACGAAAACGATTTGCAGGGAGCGGAGTTTTGCCGTCCGGGCCGCTGTCGTCAATATCGTAGGCCCAGGCGCTGAATGTCTGGGTGACAAAGCCGTTTCCAGTATTGGATACGTGATCGGGATTCTGCGTCGGGTACACGATGTGGACATCGGGCGCGAGGTCGTACCCGCCGGCTGCCTGTACGACAGCGTTGTATGCATTCACACGGGGGACGCCGAAGCCGACGTCGCCGTTGTCGTCCCGTCTTTCGTCGAGAACTCCGCCCCACGCCGTATTGATCAGGAGGTCCTTGATCTCGCTTCCTGTAAGGCCGCGGTTGAGGGCTTTTACCATCGCGCCGATTCCCGCCACAAAGGGCGTCGATGCGCTTGTGCCGCCGAATGTGGATAGGCCCTTGTTGAAGGTACCCGGAACAGTGCTGCCGGCTACAGAAATGATAGGCACGTTTGTGGGTGCCCACAACTTGACCGCCGGGCCGAAGTTGGAGGACCAGTCTTTCTCCAAACGGGGATACGGTTTGCCATCGTCAAGCGCGCCGACACAAAGCACGGGCCCGTAGTAACAAGGAAATATTCGTGACGCGTCCTCGGCGTTGGAGCCGACGGTATTTCCTGCAGCGGCGACAACCAGCACTCCAGCATTCGTGGCATCGTCGATAGCGTTCTTATAGCTCAGATACCCGCCAAAGAGATCGAAGTGGCGGCACCACCAACTGCCGTAGGGTCCACAGTCTGTTCCTGAGCTAATTGAGATGATGTCGGCGCCCCACGACGTCGCGGTCTTCACAGCCCTAGCGTTCTCTGCTGCGGTTCCGTCCGTGTATAGAAGGATCGGGTCCGCGACCTGCCCGCCGGTTCCGGCTGCGTCAAAGGGATACGAAAGGTTGGCCACCGCGACGTTTGCCGCTCCGTTCCCGTGCCACGGACATGGAGCACCGGCAAGACACTTGCCCTGATTGGTTCCGTAGGCTACATACGTGGAGTTTATGAAGTTGTATTGCCACGGGTGCTTGGGGAGCGGTGAGCCGCCGTTCACGTCCAGCATTGAATTACCGTTTTGGTCTACCCAGAACCCGCCATCGATGATGGCGATCTTCGGCCGGTAAGAAAAGCCATGGGCGGCAACAAACTGCCACGCTTTGAATACATTCGAGCCAGTGTTCGCATCTTCACAATGCCACTGGAAGCTGGCGTTTTGGCAGATGTCCCACGGATTGCCATGTCCGACGGTCGTGTCATGGAACACTTGCCATTGCATGGCGTCGTCGCCTACTCGGAGGTACGGCGACTTTGGGACGCTGTAGATGAATCCGTCCGCATGGCTCACAAGGTTAAGAGCCACGTCGGCGCCACTGGCCTGCTCGTGAAGAACCAGACCAATCAGCTTGCCGGCGGCATCGGACGAAGTCCGTATGGATTCGGACTTCAGACCTTGCTTTACGGCGTCTGCCTGGAAAGATTGGGGGACGTAGGCCGACAAATCGACTCGAATGAGGTAGGACAGCGGCTCGGATGGTAGAGTCCGTGCTCCGCTGAGTCCTGGGGGAGCGAGCGGGAGAGTACTGTCTTCCACGATCCTCCCGTGGTATCGCGAGAGAAACTCATTAAGATCAGTGGGATTTTTTGGCGTAAAGATGACCTCGTCCTCTACGAGAATCATGGTGTGGCCGTTATCGGCAACGGCCGCGAGCGGCCGGCTGCTGATGACGTCATCTGCCAGGGCCGGCTGAGGTGGTGCGAGAGACTGGTCGACTGTGTAACCGGGCACACCGTTGAACGGCGGGTTGGCCTGAGTCGCGCCTCCCGCCCCGGATGCGAACACCGCCATCATCATGACGGCAGCTGCATTAACTTTAACTTGGATCATCTGTTTCTCCTTATCCGTGGTGCGAGCTGAAGCGCCGCGCCAGATTCGGCGGATTGTTTGCTAGCCGCCGGTCCGGATGGCCCAACTTAGGTCAAGCGAGGCTTGGAGAACGATGTTTGGCCGATGATTTCCGGATAGTTTCCGGATGATTCTTTAACTGCTGAAGAAAACGACAGTTACCGAGTGAGCTGAAGGCCGGGGATGTGCTCTGGCACAGTTCACCAGCTAGCTATGGGACGAATAGGGCGGGATCTCGCAAGCGTCGACCCGCCAAATTTCGGACGCATATTCCGCAACCGTACGATCTGCCGAGAAGCGGCCCGATCGCGCCACATTGATGATGGCTTTGCGGGTCCAGAGCTCGGTGTCGCGGAATGCCTGTCCGGCTCGCTCCTGAGCATCGACATACGATCGCAAGTCGGCGAGCACCAGGTAGCGATCACCGCCTTCGAAGAGTGACTGCAGAATCGGCTTGAACAGGCCGGGCTCGCGCAGGCTGAAGAAATCGTTTTGAATCAGCTCAATCGCCTGTCGTATTTCGGCATCGGCCGCTAACACCGCCCAGGGGTTGTGGAAGGGACGATGCTCCTCTACTTCGCGTGAGGTCTTGCCGAAAACAAACATGTTTTCATGCCCGACCTCTTCGAGAATCTCGATGTTTGCGCCGTCTAACGTTCCCATAGTCAGGGCGCCATTCAGCTGGAATTTCATGTTGCCGGTTCCCGAGGCTTCGGTGCCGGCTGTCGAGATCTGCTCGCTCAGATCCGCCGCCGCAACGATTCTCTCGGCAAGCGACACGCGGTAATTCGGCAAAAACAGGAAGGTCAGTTTGCCTCGTGTTTCCGGATCGCGATTAATCGTTTCTGCAACAGAGTTCGCCAGCTTAA
>JAFARV010000746.1 GCA_019245255.1 Acidobacteriaceae bacterium
GTCAGCCGCACGCAGTATCAATACACGCTTGAAGATGCGAATGCGGAAGAGCTTGCTACGTGGACCAGCCGTCTGATGGAGAAGCTGCGCACGCTGCCTGAGTTGAGGGACGTTGCAACGGATGAGCAGAACGATGGCCTGGAGACCACGCTGGTAATCGATCGCGATACTGCGTCGCGGCTGGGCCTGAGCATGCAGCAGATCGACGACACACTTTACGATGCGTTCGGGCAACGGCTGGTATCGACGATGTTCACGCAGTTGAACCAGTATCACGTGGTGCTGGAAGTCGCGCCGGAGTTCCGGCAGGATCCGCGGGATCTCGATCATATCTACGTGAAGTCGTCGGCGAACACGGAAGTGCCTTTGAGTTCGTTCGCGCATCTCGAGGAGACGCGCGCGCCGCTCACGATCAACCACCAAGGTCAGTTTCCGGTGGTGACGATTTCGTTCAACCTGCCCGCGGGCGAGTCGTTAGGGAATGCGGTAAACGCGATCAAACGAGCGGAAGACGAGATCGAGTTGCCGGCAAGTATCCATGCGACGTTCCAGGGCACGGCAGCGGCATTCCAGAACTCGCTTGCGAATGAAATCTGGCTGATTCTCGCCGCGGTGCTGGTTGTTTACATCGTGCTCGGAGTTCTGTATGAAAGCTACATCCACCCCATCACGATTCTGTCTACGCTGCCGTCGGCCGGGGTCGGCGCAATTCTCGCATTGTATGTCGCGCACGATGATTTCAATATCGTTTCGCTAATCGGCGTGATCTTGCTCATCGGCATTGTCAAGAAGAACGCGATCATGATGATCGATTTCGCGCTCGAAGCGGAGCGGTTGGAAGGAAAGAGTCCGATCGAAGCCATTTATCAGGCGTGTCTGCTGCGATTCCGCCCGATCATGATGACGACCATGGCGGCATTGTTCGGTGGTTTGCCCCTGGCGCTCGGAAGCGGCGTCGGCTCAGAACTGCGGCGACCGCTTGGAATCACCATCGTTGGTGGTCTGATTGTCAGCCAGGTATTAACGCTTTACACGACGCCAGTGGTTTACCTCTTCTTTGATCGGCTCGCTAAACGCCTGCAGCGGAGAACCCGTCTGTCTCGCGAGATCGGAGTGATGGATGAACCTGTCAGCTCCGTTCGTTAAGCGCCCGGTTGCAACGACGCTGCTTACCGCAGCGATGGCACTTGCGGGCGGACTGGCGTTCAGTTTTCTCGGTGTGGCGCCGCTGCCGGAGGTGGAGTTTCCAACCATTGTGGTGCACGCCGGTTTGCCGGGTGCGAGTCCGGAGACGATGGCGTCCGCAGTTGCGACACCGCTCGAGCGACAGTTCGGAAGAATCGCCGGAATTACGGAGATGACCTCCTCAAGCCAGTTGAGCAGCAGCGTCGTTGTTCTGCAGTTTGATCTGAGCCGAAATATCGACGCGGCGGCGCGCGATGTGCAAGCCGCCATCAACGCGTCACGAGGGCAACTGCCTTCCGATATGCCGGGCAATCCGGGTTACTGGAAGGCAAATCCCTCCGATGCCCCGGTGCTGATGTTCGCGATGACTTCCGATGTGTACGACCGGGCGCACATGTACGACATTGCGGATTCGATCCTGGCGCAGAAGATCGCGCAGGTGCAGGGCGTCGGCGAAGTAGATGTTTGGGGAAGTTCGCGGCCCGCGGTGCGCATTCAGGTCAATCCCAACCTGCTGAATGCGTACAACATCGGTTTAGTGGATGTTGCGAACGCGATTCAGAACGGGAATGCGCATCAAGCCACGGGTGCGGTTGAGGACCCGAGCGTGCGGTGGCGCATCAAAGCGACCGACCAGTTATTCCATGACGCTCAGTACGCGCCGCTCATCGTCAAGTATCAGAACAATGCTCCCGTCCGGTTGCGGGATTTGGGCAATGTTCTTGATTCCGTCGAGAACACGAGAAACGACGGCTTGGATAACGGCAAGCCGGCCGTGATCGTAGCGGTTTCGCGGCAGCCGGGCGCGAATATTATCGACGCGGTCGATCGGGTGAAGGCTTTATTGCCTCAACTGAAGGCATCCATTCCGGCAGCGATCGATCTGCACGTTGCTCAGGACCGCACAGAGACCATTCGCGCCTCCGTTCATGATGTCGAGATCACATTGCTGATTTCACTTGTGCTCGTGATTCTGGTGGTCTTCGTTTTTCTGCGGAACGCGCGCGCGACGTTTATACCGGGCATCGCGGTGCCGCTTTCGATCCTGGGCACATTCGGCGTTATGTACCTCTTGGGGTACACGCTCGACAACCTCTCATTAATGGCGCTGACGATCGCAACCGGCTTTGTGGTGGACGATGCCATTGTTGTGATCGAAAATATCTCCCGCTATCTCGAAGAAGGCATGGAGCCGACGCAGGCGGCGCTGCGCGGAGCGAAAGAGATCGGGTTCACTGTGCTCTCGATGTCGACGTCTCTCGTCGCGGTATTCATCCCGATCCTGCTGATGGGTGGCATCGTCGGGCGGCTGTTCCGCGAATTTGCGGTGACGTTGACGGTTGCGATTTGTGTTTCTCTGGCGATCTCACTCACTACCACGCCGATGATGTGTTCGCGCATGCTGCGGGCGGAAAGCGGGCGCAAGCACAGTTGGATTTATCGCTTGAATGAGCGCGCGTTTAACGCTTTGCTCACCAGTTATTCAAAGAGTCTGGCAATAGTGCTTCGGCATCCGGCGATGACTCTTCTGATTTTGATTGTGACGGTCGCGGTGAACATTTACCTTTACATCGTGGTTCCCAAAGGCTTCTTCCCGCAACAGGACAACGGGCGCATTGGCGGCGCGATTGTGGCGGATCAGGACATCTCGTTTGCAGCTATGCGCGAGAAGCTGCACCAGATGATGGCCATCGTCCAGAAGGATCCAGCGGTACAGGATGTCGAGGGCTTCACAGGCGGCGGCACTCTCAATGTGGCGTCGTCCTGGGCGCAACTGAAGCCATTGTCAGAAAGAAAGGCTTCTGCGGACCAGGTGATCGCACGATTGCGTCCGAAGTTATCCGAGATACCCGGCGCAACCTTGTATATGCAGGCGGCGCAGGACATTCGGGTGGGCGGGCGCGGCGGCAACTCGCAGTTTCAATACACGTTACAGTCCGACAATCTGCAGGACCTGAATGAATGGGCGC
>JAFARV010000711.1 GCA_019245255.1 Acidobacteriaceae bacterium
AGCGCCTGAGTGCCGATGTCATCTTCATCGACGCTGACGTCCGAAACGCTGACTGCTGGGTTCACGAATATCTCGGAGCGATACGCGAACGCAGGGCCACCATTGCCGTGGCTAATTACGTGCGCGATTTCGGCAGCGACGATGGGCTTGTGCATGTTTGGGACAGCCTGATCTTCGGTGCGCTGTTTAAAACCTGGATTGCATTCCGGCACGGAGGCGACTACGCCGTTTCAAGAACGCTCACGCCTGAGCTGCTGCGAAACCCGAGGCTCATGCGAGAGCGGGCCTACACGATGGATAGCGCAGTAATGCGGCTGGCAGCTCAGCAGGGCGCCCGGATTGAGCACGTATGGTTAGGCGAGAAGATCCATGCGCCTATCACACCAGACGATCTCTTCAATCGTCTTCCTGTCCTGGTCGAATCGGTTTTCGATGATGTTGCCACTCATTTGCAGCTTCTGGTGAAACTGCATCGTCGACGGTTCGAGCCGGAACCGAGCCGCGTTTCCGGGATCACCAGACCCATGCGCGACTTGATTGGGGATCACTTTCGAACTGCACTTGCCCGCGATCAAGCTACTCGCTTTCAGCGCATGGAGGAGGAAATTCGACGGCAACTGGGATCCATCGCATTCAAGCGTCTTGCAGCGGCAAGTGCATCAGCGCCGGAGTTGGCCGATGTCTCACCAAAGGACTGGGCGAAGGCAACATTGCGCTTCTTGAAGCGTTATCTCGGCGCTCGCGATCAGATTCGGAAGTCCGCACTGGCAAAGGCTTATGTTCCCGTTTTGCAACTCGGAATTCTCGGTTTCCTCAATCGCACT
The DNA here is from genome assembly GCA_019245255.1 of Acidobacteriaceae bacterium. GTDB lineage: Bacteria > Acidobacteriota > Terriglobia > Bryobacterales > Bryobacteraceae > Bog-105. The sequence goes on from JAFARV010000711.1 coordinate 825, forward strand.
TATTCGATGTCGTATCGAGAAGCAGTACGAGTGCTGGAGGAGCAGTATCTTCCTGCGTTCGAACAGGCGTGGAGCGTTCTTGCTCATCGCATGTCGGTTCCACAATTCTCATTTTTGAGAAAGTGTCCGATTCGTTTCCGCAGGACTTTCACTGTGGTCTTTCGCCGCGTTTTGCAGCATTAAGCGGCGGAAACGGTTCGTGTCACAGAGCTCATTACGATTCGGCGGGCGAGAGATCTTCCAAGTCGACGTGCACGGGGCGCGCATTCCAGATCTCGTCACAGTATTCGCGGATTGCGCGATCAGATGAGAAGTAGCCCATGCGAGCGGTGTTGAGAATCGACATCCGAGTCCATCTTTCCCGATCTGCGTACACCGTTGCGACGTGATCCTGGCAATCTATATAGGACTGGTAGTCGGCAAACAACATATATGGATCTTGGGACATCAATCCGTCTATCAGCGGACGAAATAGCCCGCCATCGCCGTTCGAGAATCGCCCCGAGGCGATCGCGTCTATCGCGTTGCGCAATTCGGCATTCGAGTTGTAGTAGTGGCGCGGGTCGTAGCCTTGACCGCTTAGCACGTAAGCCTGCTCTGTTGTCATGCCGAAGAGGAAGAAATTTTCAGGGCCGACGGCTCTACGGATTTCGATGTTCGCACCATCAAGAGTGCCGATCGTGAGTGCGCCGTTGAGTGCGAATTTCATGTTACCGGTGCCGGATGCCTCTTTTCCAGCAAGCGAGATCTGTTCGGAAAGATCTGCCGCCGGATACACCCTCTGGCCAAACGTAACGTTATAGTCAGGAAGAAAGACAACACGCAGACGCCCCGCGATGTCCGGGTCATTATTAACCACGTCCGCAACCGAATTAATCAGTTTGATGATCAACTTCGCAAGGAAGTAACCCGGCGCCGCCTTGCCGCCAAACAGCCACGTGCGGGGAGTTACGTTCATCGATGGGTTGCGTTTGAGCCTGTTATAAAGCGTGACTATGTGCAGCACGTTCAAGTGCTGCCGCTTATATTCGTGAATGCGCTTTACCATCACATCGAACATAGATGCGGGATTGACCACAGTCCCAGCCCTGCGATGAATGAATTCGACGAGATCTTTCTTCACACTCTGCTGCGAGCTTCGCCACTGCTCGCGAAATCCGATGTCGTCTACGAAATCCTCGAGCCTGCGGAGGTCATCGAGGTCGGCCACCCAGCGGTTACCGATTCTACTGGTGATCAACGTCGCTAACCGCGGGTTGCTTAAGGCGAGCCAACGGCGCGGTGTAATACCATTTGTTTTGTTATTGAATCGCTCCGGGTACATCTCGTACATGTCGCGGAGGACATCCTTCTTCAATAGTTCCGTATGCAAGGCGGCAACACCGTTGATGGCGTGACTTCCGACGCTCGCTAAGTGCGCCATACGGATGTAACGCTCACCGGTCTCGTCGATCAGGGACAGACGCCGGACTCGATCCGCGTCCGATGCAAATTTCTCCTGTACATCGATAAGAAATCGGCGATTAATCTCGTAAATGATTTCAAGGTGACGCGGGAGAAGACTTCGGAAGAGAGTAACGGGCCATCTTTCGAGTGCTTCGGGAAGTAAAGTGTGATTTGTGTAGCCGAACGTCTTTTGCGTGGTCTGCCACGCAGGTTCCCAGTCCATCCCGTGCACATCAACTAACAACCGCATCAGCTCAGCAACCGCAATGGACGGGTGAGTGTCGTTCATCTGGATGGCCCACTTTTCATGGAAGGCCTCGAGAGGACGGTGCTGGGTGAGATGGACTCCGACGAGATTCTGAAGCGAGGCCGAAACGAAAAAGTACTGTTGTTCGAGTCGAAGCTCTTTGCCCTGAATATCTTCGTCTCTGGGATAAAGAATCTTCGAGATGTTTTCAGATTCTATTTTGTCCCGAACTGAACCGAAGTAATCACCGGCGTTGAAAGCATCTAAGTGGAAAGACTCGACAGCTTCGGACTTCCAGAGCCGAAGCGTATTTGCAGTGGTCGTTCGATACCCCAGAATCGGTGTATCGTACGCAACCGCTTTCACTACCCGAGATGGGATCCACCGGACGCGGAACTTACCTTGGCTATCGTTGTACGACTCAGTCCGGCCGCCGAACGAAACGGGGAACGCCGTTTCGCGACGGGCAATTTCCCACGGGTTACCGTACTGGAGCCAATTGTCTGTGCTCTCGACCTGCCAACCGTCTCGAATCATTTGATCGAAAATGCCGTATTCATAGCGAAGACCGAAGCCGACGGCGGGAATCTGAAGCGTAGAGAGAGAGTCCATGAAGCATGCTGCCAGACGCCCCAGGCCGCCGTTGCCGAGGCCTGGCTCCTCTTCTTCGTCGAGAATGGTCTGAACATTCAATCCCAACTCCTGCATGGCCTGGTGGGATTGGCTCTCAATGCCAAGGTTCAAGAGATTATTTCCCAGGTGAGGTCCAAGCAGGTACTCGGCAGAGAGATAGCAAACGACGCGAACGTCGTTTTGGCGATAAGTGCGCGCGGTGTTCACCCAGTGCTGCAGGAGCCGATCGCGAATGGCTGAGGCAATGGCTAGATAGTAATCTAAGTCAGTGGCCGAGCCAGGGTACTTTCCCTGCTCATACATCAAATTGTCAATAAATGCGCGTTTTAGATGCCCAACACTCAGTCCCGTACGAGTGTGCTCACGAGCAACATGATTAGCTATTGCGGCAGATTCCATTACAATCCTCCGTGGAAGTCGAGTAATTCCAGAGATAACGTACGCGAGAATTCAAAGCGTAGCGTCAGAGATTTAGTTAAAGGCGCGATGCCAACTCCATGAGGAGATCTAAATGCAACGTCCTATTCGTGATTCAGTACCATGACCGGAGCGAGCGCGAGCGGACGCGATGAACCGGGAGCCGCCGACTCAATGTTCGCAGAAGCTCCTTGCACTGCGCCATCGAGGATATGGGGGTGAACCGAAACGGTGGTCTGTTTGAGGTTCACTTCGCCGTACTGCAAAACAGGAAATGTTTCGACGGGAGTGGGGAAGTGCTCCTGTACAACGTAGCTCGTCTGTGCCGCTGAGCGCAAAGCGTGCTCCCAGGTGCTCTGCCCGATCTGTGCACCAACAAAAGTCTGCTGGCCGTCACAGTCGTCATTGGGCCGCAACACAAAGCGCTCCCGATTTTTCAGCACAAATGGGACCAGGTCAATCTGCTGGTCTTTGTAGCAGGTTTTTCGCGAAGACACCACGCGAGTCCAGGGCACATACTCCCGGACAGCATTCCGTTCCACAGCGCTCAGTTTGCCGCCAATCGCCTCGTCTGTAAGCAGTTCGAAAAGCGCACGGCGTCTCCCGGCTTCCGAGCGGAAACCGTTAACGACGCACACCGCGCGGTCGCGATATGCCTCGAGCAGCGGATGTGCAAGATCGTGGCGAACCAGGATTTCGCGTGTCAGAACTCTTCGGTAGACAATGTCGACGGCGAAGTTACCGGCGGTCAGCCGCTTGTTTCGATATTCCAGCTGCTCGGGCGCGGCCAATTGCACCGAGGCGCCTGCTTTCGCGAGCGTTTGCGCGATCAACTCTCCCTCGGAGCTTTGATCGGCCGGCGCCTTCCCGAACTCTACAACAGCAATATTCGGCTGGTGATTGCCGCCATACTCTTTCCAGGCCTTTTGAATTGCCGCGAACAGCGTTGCCGGGCCGTTCGGAAGACAAACGTCATAGCCCTTGCGCCGGAATTCGCGCATCACAGGAGTTTTGAGAAACAGATCGCCCAACATGTCCGCATAGGCGAGTCCCGACGGCTTGCAGGTTTCGACGCTGCGCACCGACAGTGAGCCGTTCTGAAAGCCAGCGTCCATACGGCAAGCGATGCTCGATCGGGTGTAGCCGCAAGGCGCCGAGGCGAGCACCTTTTCGGCCGGGAGCATGCGCATTCGCGCGAGGAGTTCGGGTGAGGAAAGCGTGATGGCCTCAAGGCGGTCGAAGGTGGCAGTCAGCCGTTCCGCTACTACCTTTAGTTTCGCGAGCTGTGATCGCGATATGAAGTGCGGGCGCAGAACCGGGGAGACCAGCCGTCCGGAATCCGTGAGGCCCCGCCGGCGCATTTGCGCTTGCAACTCCTCAGCCCAAGCAAGGTCGCGGAAGCTACGCGTCTCAAGCAGTTCGTGATAACGCGCTACCGCCTCGCCAAGCTGCGCCATATCGATCTGCTTTCTCGGTTCATTTAGTATGGCATGCGATTCGGAATTTGCAATAGTACGGTTGAGGAAATCTTTATATGCAGGAAAGGCTCGAAATTAGCCCGCAGGAGCTCGATCAGAGGCTGAACAGCGGCGAACGGGTGGTGATTCTGGATGTGCGTGAACCCGAGGAGTTTGCGGTCGCACACATCGCGGGTTCGGTCTCGATTCCGATGGGCTCCGTTCCGAATGAGCTGCAGCGGATTGAGGCGTTCGGAGATCAGGGCGATCTCGCGGTTCTCTGCCATCACGGGGTTCGCAGCCTGAACGTGACGGCGTGGCTGCGCCAGCGCGGAATCGAGAATTGCTTCAGCGTGGCAGGGGGTATTGATCGCTGGAGCCTGGAGGTTGACTCGTCAGTTGCTCGCTATTGAGCCGGGCGTTCCAGCCACTTTACCGATTCGGGCTGGGCCTGCTCGCAATTGACCGTGTCGGTGACGCCCGAAACGAGATCGGCGCACGCGTTGCTGACTGCGCCGCGCATGGCGGCCTCTTCGCTCTTACCCGAAACGGTGCGGCAAGCTTTTCGTGCGCCGTAAGCCATGCAGACCTC
>JAFARV010000941.1 GCA_019245255.1 Acidobacteriaceae bacterium
TATTGAGCTCGTTCAGGCACTTGAAGAAGGCGCGTTCGTGCGTAGTCTCGTAGCGCATCCATAGCGCCATGGCTTCGTTGAAGTCGTCCATGCCGCTCAAGCCCTCGCTGAGGAGTTCCGAGGACTCAAATTGGAAGCGTTCGGCACGGCGGGCGAGCCAGAAGTGCTCGGACATGCGCTGGATGATGAGGTCTTCGGTTACGCCGGCCGGCTGATGGTCCTCGCGCAAGGATTCGAGGAGTGCGTCGTACTCGGCGCGATCTTCAGAAGCGAAGAGCTGGAATTTACCGCGCAAGCCGTGGCGGAAATTGTTCTGGGAAGAAGCTCCGAGGCCTTCGGCAGTGCGAGGTCCGGTGGATTTCTGTGCGTTCTGGCGATTCGCACTAACTTGGGCGGCAGTGGCCATGAGAAGTGGGCTCCTAAATAGAAATGGCTCACGAGAAACCAGCCATGCCCGTTGCCGGTTTCCGAGTGAGCCTGCCAGAGCGTAGCACGCGGGAGGGCGAAATCGTTCTGTGCGGGATGAATTTTTCGCTGTAAGACGCTGAGAGCGTGGGGGATGGCTTTATTTGGGAGGCTTGTGACCCGCTTGCAAAACTCTGGAAGGTTGGGTGTGGAAGGAAGGCGGATTACCGAACGAACTCGGGTGGTGGGTTCGTTTTTTCAAATGTCTTGTTGGGCCAGGGCGAGCAGAGTATTCCAGGAAAAATCTGAGGAGTAGGAGTTTTCTGCGGGATCAAGCCAATGGAACCCGACTATAACCCGTATCGAGCACAGGGCAATTGATCAGAAAAGACCGAGTCCTCTACACTGCTGCTAATGCATCAGGGTGAGGCCGTTCTCGATTGGTAATCCGCTTCTAACCCGCAGAGTTCAAGCACACAATTTGTCGGATTGATGGCCCCGCGTGGGGAGAGAGGGATTCGTGTATTCCAAGTTGATTCATGTTGCCTGCTGGCGCAGTCTCGCGCTCTTTACGGGATTGATTTTTGGTGGCCCGATCTGGGCACAAAGCAGCAAGACCATCGCGGTGGCAAATGGCGGGAGTGTTAGTTATCAAATAACCAGCAGCTCGGGCAGTTGTGGTACAAACGGGCAGAATTCGTACACGCAGTACTCGTTCAGCCAATTTCAGTACACGGCGTCCGGGATTAATGACGCGCTTAGTGGCTCGGCACAATATTTCGTCTCTCCGGGTGTGCAGGGCTGTCCACCAAATGGAATACCGCCAGCGCAGGCGAACCCATTGCCGCTGAGCGGTTCGAACTACACGATCAGCTTTCTGATTACGGACCAGTCGACGCAGAGCGCCTCGTGCACGGGGACGTGTACAGGAGGATCCGGTTCTACCGGCGGGACGGGCTCGACCGGCTCAACAGGATCGACAGGAAGCACCGGATCGACGGGAAGCACCGGATCGACAGGAAGCAGCGGGTCCACAGGAAGTACCGGGTCCACAGGAGGTAGTGGGTCCACAGGAAGTACCGGGTCCACAGGAGGTAGTGGGTCCACAGGAAGTACCGGGTCCACAGGAGGTAGTGGGTCCACGGGCTCCTCGGGCGCGCCGTATTCCGGGACGGCCGTTACAGTGGGCTTGCCGACATTTGGCAGCTTCAGCGGCAGTTCCTGGGACACGGTGAACAATGCAGATTTGAATGTACACTTCTCGATCCCGATCTTCAGCCGCGCGGGACGAGGCCTGCCGTTCTCTTATAGTCTGAGTTACGATACGGCGGTGTGGTATCCGGGCAAGAACGGAAGTTCGTCGCGCTGGACACCAGTAGCGAACTGGGGATGGTCGGGCGTGACGCAGCCGCAGCTTGGTTACATCACATTCCAGGAGCAGACGATCACTTGTCAGGGTCCGAACCAGGTCTCATATACATTTCACATCTTCAACGAGTTTAATTACGTTGACAGTACCGGCGCCACGCACCTAATGGCGGTCGGCGTGAGCGATTGGCAATTCGGAAGTGTGTGCGGACAGGGAGCTCCGCCGAATCAGCAAA
>JAFARV010001014.1 GCA_019245255.1 Acidobacteriaceae bacterium
GAAACGCATTGCCGCTTAACATCTCGATCGGGATTAGTTTTGGATGACCGTCGACGGTTGCGGTCATTTCGACATCCTTGAATGCGATCAAGTCCTCGAAAACGCTGGTGCTCTTTTGCAATTCCTGCAGCACCGGATAAGAAAACGACGTACTCTCCAAGCCGCCGGCCTTAGTGGCATACACGTCGCCCCAGACTGGAGGCACTGGCTGCTCATGCCCGCTTACCCAAGTCAACATTCTCAATTGCTCAGGATTCTTTACCGGCAGACTGTCAAATAACACCTTCCTTGCGACCACGAAAATGGCGGTGTTCGCCCCAATTCCGATCGCAAGCGACAAAATCGCGGTGAAGGCAAACACTGGCGCATTGCGCAGAAGACGCAGCGCGTAACGGAGATCGAGCGTAATCATAGAGAAGTGCTCCTTCGGGGCATGCAACAGGATGCCGGCAACAGCTTGCATCGAAGTCAGACTGCGCTCGAAGATAGTTCCGGCATCCCGGCAGCGGTCAGAGAATGCGATTGTCATCTCGCGGCCGTGCTCTTTGCGAAACTCGCTTGGATAGAGTCGCAGCAAGGCTCGAAATACGCCGAGCCGGCGGTTACGTGATTTCCGGCTTCGTGGACCAGGCATTCTAGCTCCGCTTCGGCAACAAACCGCTGGCGCGTGCGTCCGCGAGAAGCCTCTCTAAACGGCGCGCTTCCGCTATCGCCACCAGCTTGCCCAAACGCGTCAAAGCATAATAGCGGCGACGCTCGTCATGATTCTGAGGATCCGGCCGCTCTGATGATTCCTCGATAAGGCCCTGCTCAAGAAGCCGCTTGATCGAGGCATACAAGCTGCTCGGGCTTAAACGTAAGGCTCCGTTTGTGCGCTCGGCGACATCCTGCATAACGGAGTAGCCGTGGCGTTCCCGGTCGGCGAGCGAGACCAGAATGTGGAATGTGTCCCGATGCAGAGGAAGAAAGGACTCGGGCGCCGGATCGTCCGAGGGTTGGCGGCGCGGTGACATGAAACTAGACTATATCATAACTTGCTATAGCAGAAGCTGGATGAGATTCCAACGCGTCGGGCGACAGGTAAAACGCTAGCGCTCTGTTGAGCGATCCTCGCGGTCGGTAGAACGTGTAACCCTCGGCTTCTCGTGTCCCGACGACGTGATTCTCACCTCCGGCGCTTGCCCTGTGCATCCCGGCAGCGCTGATCCACGATAGAAGTTCAAGCCGTAGATCCAGTCGCGGTTCGTTCCCCCATCGCAAAGCCGCGCCGATTCGTGCGCGATGGCGCGCCACAGACCTCGAGCCGAAACTGCCTCGTCAAGTGCCCTATAAGCCGTCGCCTTCAGATACAATCCGCCGGCAACGATCGAGAGCACCAGCAGGTAAGGAGTCCAGGTGCGGCGTGATAGCCACACGACCAGAATTGGGACAGCAATATAGAAGAGTTGCGTTGGGCTGGGAGCCCGCAGCGACGACATCGAAACGCGTCCTTGCGCCAGCGATGGCGGCAGTATCGGCGCGAGCAGCGGAATCAAGGCAATCAGCACCGCGCAAGCGAGCAGCCACGGTGTGTACTTCTTTTCCAGCGGCTCCCTCTCAAACGAAGCACCAACCAACGCCATTAGCGCCGGCAACAACGGCAACAGATATCCAGGCAGTTTGTTGAGCGACAAGCTGAAAAAAACCAACCCAAACACGACCACTGCGGCAAGGAATCTGCGGCGCCTATCGAACGCCTGTTGCCGCGACCAACGGAAAAGCAGCGGCGTCCAGGGAAACACGCCCAAAAGTAAAACGGGAAGGTAGTAGTACCACGGCTGCACGTGTTGCAGCGCCGGAGAATACAGCCGCTCCAAATGATGCCGGATGAAAAACTCCTGAATGAAGGCGTACCCGTTCTCGACATAAACCGCGATATACCAAGGCAGCGCAATCACACAGCACGCCGCGATGCCGATCCACCAGCGTCGCCAGTGCGCGCGCAGAAACCACAAAAACGGTGCAGCGAGCGCGATCGGAACCAGCCCTTTCGCGAGCGTTGCGACACCTAGCGCGGCACCCGCCGCAGCAAACCTCGGATTGACAATGCGAACGTCCGGCTCATTGCGTAGGAGCGGCAACACCAGAAACACCGCCAGCGAGAAGAACACGGCAAGTGGCACATCCGTCAGGCAAAGGTCGCTGTACGCGAGCCACCCTGCAGATGTGGCCAGCGTTCCGACAGCGATTGCTGCCGATCGCGAGCCAAACTCGCGTGCGAGCAGTACGAATGACGCGACCAGAAAAGCCAGGCTGAGCAACGCCACCGGCAACCGCGCCGACTCCTCCGGCCCGAGCCCGGCCCAGCTACCAACGGCAACCATCCAGTAAAGAAGCGGTGGTTTCTCGAACCACGGCGCTCCCCAGAGCTTCGGTGTAATGAAGCCGCCCGTCTGTGCCATGGTCCTGCCAATTGCTGCATACCTTGGTTCGTCAGGCCCAAGAAGGCCTACGCCATCGAGATTGTAAACGTACAGAGCGGCGACCCCAGCCGCTGCCGTGAGCACCGGAAGGAAGCGGCGGATCGGCGACAAATCCAATTCTAGATGAGGGCTGGGGCTCAGGTGTGCGAGGGCGCGCCTACGCCACGAGTCCGCCGGAATCTACTCGCTGATTGATAGGTGAGCGGCGCATGGGCGGTTCTCGTCGTAAGGCCGAAAGAGATTGCCCTTGACGACACGGAACACCATTCCTGGTGCAAGAAGGCGCGGGGCAGGAGCAATCAAGTTCACCACGTTGTGGAAGGCCAGAGCGATGGCCGCATCGTGATGGCCAGCCCGATGCAGCTTCGACATGTACCAGTTCATGAGCCTCACTGCTGTGGTGCGCGGACCTTGGGTTTCGGGAATGCGCAGGTCAGCACCTGCTGTAATCTTCCAGGGCGTATCGATGATTTGCGCAGCTGCCCGAAAGAATCGTCTGGCCAAACCATCGCAGCCGAGACGCAATGCCTTCTCGAATGCGAGCGCCTGTTGCGCGGCTACAGACATGCCCTGGCCGTGCAACGGATTGAAGCTCGAAATCGCATCACCGAACACGACCAGACCCGCTGGAAACCCCTTGAGCCTCTCGTATCGGCGGCGCACGCTAGCCGGGAAGCGCGAAGCAAGACCCTCGCCAATGGGTTCTGCATCCTGAATTGCCTCATAAATATAGCCTGCGGACAGCGTTCGTGCGTATGCGCGGAAGCTCGCGAGATCTGTGGTTGGACCGTCGCCGAAATAAGACCACAAGGTCACCGTCCAACTATCCTTCTCTTGAGCAAGGAGGACGCCTCCACGTTTTTTACTTGGCGTTGCCGGTATAAGGGCCATCAGATCGCCATTGAGCTGTTCGGCCCGCCGGCGAAACAGGCGTGTGGTGTAGGACAGTCCAATTTCGATTCTCTCTTCCACCGGAGCTGCATAGCCCAATTCAGCAAGAAACTGTGGTGTTCGCGACCCTCTCCCAGTTGCATCCACGATCAAGGCCGCCGGGAACTCTCCGTCATCTGTTGTCAGGCCCGTGATCCGCGCGCGATCGCTTGACGTCGTTAGCGACAGAACGCTTGTGCCGTCACGGAATTGAACATTTGCGATTCCTTTCACCCGCCTGCGAACGCAGTCTTCAAGCAGCGGTCGGCTCATCAGAATTCCGTTGCCCCCGCTTTTGCAACGAGCCAGAGGGGCGCCCTCAAAAAAACGCCGGCTTTTGTTCGCGAGATCGCCGCAGACCGCGCCCAACTCGACCAGCTCCTTCGAGAGATTTGGAAACAGCGCTTCGAGCGCCCGCCCTCCGCTCGCCAGCAGGCCATGCGTGTGGCGGCCCTGTGGCACTCCCTTTCGTTGTGCGGAAGTTTCGGGCAACCGATCACGTTCGAAGACTACTACCTGCCGAAAATGATTGGAAAGTACGCGCGCCGCCAGCAATCCACTCATGCTGGCGCCGATGACAATAGCTCGTTCAGAAATCGAATCGTTCGACATCTTTCCTATCCTCACGGGAGGCAATTCGTGCGCCAAGTACGCGCGCATAGACCGTCATCGTTGCTCCCGGTCACGGCGGATTCCGCGTCTTGGGTCAGTAGCGCAATCGCTAATGCCGTCAAATGGAAGCACAATACAAACAGAACGCTTGCCAGCTTGTAGTTGTCCGATGATGTGGACCGGTTTCGGTCCCTTGCTGATTTCTTCATCATGCTCTTTCTCCTGATTTAATGTGTCCTGCTGAGGCTAACGCCCCGTTACAGGCTTGGAACTCGAACTTAGAACGAAGGAAAGCACCGATGTTCCCATCCACCTCCTGCAGGTGCCTCATCTCATAAACCGCCGATTTCGGTGCGATCTGCACCAGCTCGCAGTTCGGCAAGCATTGCGCAATGCGGCGTGCGTACCCGAATGGATGAATCGGGTCTCCTTCCGCCGCCAGGATCACTGCGGGACAATCCACTCGCGCCAGATCCCGTTCGAGATCATCGAGACATTTCGAAAACGGCAGAAGCTGTAAGTAAGCGATCGACGAAGCCCGGCACTCCGGACGGCTAAGGACAGACAGTATGTGTCCACGAATGCTCCTGGCCGAGTCAGAGCAGACCTCCTCGATGGCCCGAAAAATCCGGCTTCGTGCAAGCGCCTCGTCGGCCGAGGATCGCCAATCCTCTTCGGCCAGGAGAGTCGCCACCAGGACAAGAGCTTCGCGCGCTGGAAGGCTCATTGCGCTTTCCGCCCACGCCGGCCGCGAAAGGATGAGTGCCATGCAAGCGTGCGGCCGGTTAACCGCGAACCGGAGAGCGACAGCCGCTCCCATGGAGATGCCTCCCACTACCGCTTGGCAAATTTCGAGATGATCGAGCAGCGCCTCCAGATCGCGCGCCAGCGTTGCAATCGAGAGCTCTTTCACCGGTCCGAGTTCACTTTGCCCATGGCCGCGAAAGTCGAGGTGAACGATGCTCAACGCTTCTTCAGAAATGCCAGTACGTTCCGGATGAAGAAATCGAGCGGGTTGCCCAACGTCGCCGCCAATTCCGTGCAGAAAAACCATCACCGGATGCGAAGACTCTTCAGGCGCTGGCCCTCGGTACATGTAGTGCAACTTAACGCCGGAGCTGTGATAGTAAGGCATACGTTCCTAGGGCCGCAATCAAACTGAGATAGCGACTGAAAATGTCTCCATTGACTTGCGCACGAAGGCGATCGATGCTGGAACCTGCTCTTCATCGAGGCCATGCAGAATAAACGGTAAGCGCTGTCTTGCTTTGGCCCGCGCCAGCACTGCCGGCGTATGCAGAAGAGCTTCTACGTAATGTCTATATGGCAAAATGCCGGCACCCGCGGCGGTGTGAACATAATGTTCAACGCAGCCATTGCCTGGCAAAGCGCGGGCCGGATCGCTAATGTCCTTCGCATGCGCCACGCTGATGTGTTCGCCTAATCGCGCCAGCGCATCGTCAATCACGTTCGGGTGCGCGCGTGGATCGACGGGCGGCTTATAGAGGTTTGCCGCGTCCAGAATGATCGAAAGGGAATGGCCAACCGAACCGAGTTCTCTCAACACGCGTTCAGCCCTTAATGCATCGGATACAACATTCGCCGTCTCCGGCTCAATCCCCAACCGCACCCCATATCGCGACGCGATGCGACAGGCTTCGCGCAAACCATCGAGCATCTCGAGCCAGGCCTCATTTGTGTCGTTGTCAGGGTGGTGTGCCCACATATCCGCTTCATTCCTCGTACCAGTGCACAGGGTCAACAAGTCGCAACCGACCGACATAGCTGCCTCGGCCTGCGCAGGCAGGAGCGCCAATCCACGCTCGCGTGCCAGCGGCTCAATCAAATTGAAGGTGGCAGAAATGGCGGCGATCCGAACCCCTGACCTGCGCGTGGCCTGCCTAACAGCGCGGCTCGTTTCGACTGGCACCTTTTCCGGCAGACTCGTCAAGCCAGGCACACAGGCCCAGTTCCACTGTGTGCAACTGACGCCGTAACACGCCATCGCTTCGAACACGCCATCAATGCTCGGCCTCTGGAAAGTCTTCGTAAAAATGCCAAGCTCCAGGACATCGTCAGGCTGAAGAAAGCGCGATTGAGTCTCCATGCTTTCGCTCCTACCCGACAGCGGCCAGCTCGCGACCGATTACATATGGGCTGCCAACGTCGCCAGCCACAGATTCAACTTCAACCCATTCCCCGCCGTGCAGCGAACTGTAGGATGCGGCCGCCATGGCCTTGACACAGGCAATCCCATCTTCTAAGCCGGCGTTAGCCTGCGGCGAGCCGGTCAAGATCGAACGTGCCAGCGCCTCGAGTTGCAATCGAAACGTATGGCAATCCTGCGCATCCGGACTGCGAAACTCCTTCGCGGATGCGCTGTAGATGCGAGTGTTCTCGCGCTGAAACCAAACGTATGGATAGGAACAAGTAACATGCCCACCTGAGCAATGCACTTCGAAGCCCTCCTCAAACTCACCCGCGCGAGGCAACAGAAGCAAGCACTGCCCGTTCGAGCCGTTGAGAAAACGAAGCTCGATCCACCACGCGTGCCCACGCGCCAAAGCCGGTGAGCCGTCTGCGTGAACACTGACTTCGCGATACGCTGCGCGCACGGCTGAAATGGGTCCCACTAGATAGCGAGCTAAGTCCAGCAGATGAGGACTGTGCGTAACGATGTCATAGAGTCTCTTGTCGGTTAACTTCCAGTCAGGACCCTCCGGCCGAACAACGTGCGCTCCTGGCGCCACTGCAGGAGGGAACTTATTCACCTGCGTTACCGAATGGCGAAAAGTACTGTCGTAATAGTGGCTCCGATAGGAGATGACTTCGCCGCCTTCTTCGCGGAGGAATTTCTTTGTGGCGCGCACCCCCGGAAGGAATCGCCGGTTGCATCCGACCGCAAGAACTGTGTCCCTGGTAACCGAATGCCGCAGGCTTTCACATTCTTCAACCGAGATTCCAAGCGGTTTCTCCACCAATACATGTTTCCCGGCGCCCAGCGCCTTCCGGACCAACGGCACATGAAGGCGATCGTGGACAGCGATTACGACGAGCTGAACTTTCGGATCATTCAGCAAATCGTCGGCGTCTGGATAGGCGCGTGCCGGCCTAAGGCGGTTCTTCACTTCGGTCAATAAGACTTCGTCGCGGTCAGCAATCGCTTGCAATTCAATATTCGCGGCTTTCGCGATAGCATCCACGTGGGCATTCAGCGTAATTGGGCCGCACCCAATCACGCCTACGCGGATTCGCTCTGAACATTTCGTCGTGGCGCTCATCTCAAACTGGCGCACATGTACGCCTCCTTTCCCATGCAAGAAAGGCAATCGCCATTCCACTCCCGACGCCGGCGGCCTTGACCCCCATGGGCCAACGGATTCAACAAGATTCAGAGGGATTTCCCGATTCTTTGTCGGGCTCGAGCAATCGATTCTGATATCAGGTGATATCGGAAATAATTGTGCGCATCCAGGCGATTAATCCGAGGGACGAATTCTCAGCGTATGGTGCCCAACGAACTACCAATCGATCCTTTGTTGCCGGAAATTGTCGATGCTGTGCAGCGCAATCCCATTGTGCTGATTGAAGCCGAGCCCGGGGCAGGCAAGACGACCCGGGTTCCGGCGGCACTGCTGGCAGCGGGCCTCGAAAACATCTACGTCCTGGAGCCTCGGCGATTGGCGGCGCGTATGGCGGCAAGGCGGGTCGCGCAGCAACACGGCGACGGGGTCGGCGGCACTGTCGGTTATCAGGTGCGTTTCGAAGAGGTGGCGAGCGGCCGGACCCGCCTTTGGTATTTGACTGAAGGCGTGCTGACACGCAAGTTTCTTTTCGACCGCACACTTTCGCAGGCACGTGTGGTGGTGCTCATGAGTTTCATGAGCGCCATCTGGAGACCGATCTTGCGCTTGCGCTGTTGAGAAATGCTCAAAAGACACGACGCGACTTGCGCATTGTGATCATGTCGGCCACACTCAAGGGCAGTGAACTTTCCGCGCGGCTTGGGAGTGCGCCGCTGATTCAGGCTCCGGGGCGCGTGTTTCCCGTTGAAATTCGATACACGCCCGAATCGGCTCAGCCTATGGAGGAGCGGGTGACGGCCGCGGTCGCGAGTGCGATGCAGGAGACAAGTGGGCACGTGCTCGTCTTTCTGCCGGGTGCAGCTGAGATCCGCAAAACAATCGCCGCTTGTGAACCCGTTGCGCGAAGGCTTGGGGCGGCGCTGTTCCCCTTGCACGGCGATCTTGGTCCGGAGGAGCAGGACGCGGCGGTCGCGCCGAGCGCGACACGCAAGATCATTTGCTCGACCAATGTGGCGGAGAGCTCGGTGACGATCGAGGGTGTTCAGGCGGTGGTCGATAGCGGAGTGGCGCGTATCTTGTCGCATTCGCCATGGAGTGGCATTTCGCGTTTGCAGGTGGAGAAGATCAGTCAGGCGTCGGCGATACAGCGTGCCGGCCGGGCAGGCAGAACGGGACCGGGACTCGCAATCCGCCTGTACTCAGAGAGCGATTTCGTGCGGCGGCCTCATCATCTGGAGCCTGAGATATTACGGGGCGATTTGGCGCAACTGCTGCTGCAACTGGCGGCTTTGGGCTTGTCGTGGCCCGATCTCGACTGGATTGACGAGCCTCCTCGCGAATTGCGCGAACATGCGGCGGACCTGTTGACAATGCTGGGAGTGCTGGATTCGCGCGGGCGCTTGACGGAAGCGGGAGAGCGCATCGGGAAACTTCCGCTGCATCCAAGGCTGGGGCGTCTGGCGGATTGTGCCGCGGGGTTCGGGGCGCCGCGCGCCGGGGCCGAACTCGCTGCGCGGCTGGCAGAAGGGCGGATGCGTGTCGAGGAAGGAACGAGATCGAAGCACTTGTCCGACATCGACGCCCTGCTTGCAGCGGATCTGTCATATGATGCGCGGCGATTGATGCAGCAGATCCTGGACGGCATCAGGAACCGTCAGGGACAGGCCAGTCCCCATGCTCTCGACAAGGCGGTTCTGGCCGCGTACCCGGATCGGGTCGCACGGCGTAAAGGAGAAACTCTGCTGCTTTCGAACGGAAGGTCGGCGAGGCTGGATCGAAACAGCGCCGTGACGAGCGAGTTCCTGGTTGCGGTTGAAGTGGATGATCGTCGCGAGGGTGGCGGCCTGCTGGTACGCATTGCAAGCCCGATTGAGCCCGACTGGTTACTGGAGCTGTTTCCCGAGCGGGTCAGCACGCTCGAAGACATGGTTTGGAACCGGGAACCGGAGCGGGTTGAACAAGTGAACTCACTGCGGTATGACCAGGTTGTCATCGATTAATCGCGGAGCAAGCCGACCGATGATGCGGCAGCTACGGATCTGCTGGTCGCGAAAGCAATGGAAGTGGGAATTGGGCGGTTCACCGATGCCGAGGAGCTGGAGCGTTTTATCAGGCGGATTCAGTTTGCGGGTGAACACGGAGTGGAGATCCCGGCTGCAGACGAGTTACTGCGGCGGGTGCTTCGGCAACTCGCTACCGGACTGTCGAGCTTCGGCGAATTGCGTGAGGCAGCGAAGGGTGGCGGGCTAATCGCTGTGATCGAGTCGATGCTGCCGATGAGACAGATCGAAGAGCTTGCCCCGACGCACGTTGTGCTGCCGAGCGGGCGACGGGCCAGAATCGAATATCACGACGAGCGTGGGCCATCGGTGGCTTCGCGGCTGCAAGACTTCTTCGGGATGAAGGAATCGCCGACGGTGGCGCGCGGGGCGGTACCGCTGGTTGTGGAGTTATTGGCTCCGAACCAACGGCCGGTGCAGGTGACGACGGATCTGGCTTCCTTCTGGCGCGGCCTCTATCCGCAGGTACGCAAGGAACTCAGCCGAAGGTATCCGAAGCATAAGTGGCCCGAGCAGCCGGGATAAGCGGCCGAAAGGAGGCACCTGGCCGGCGACGATTTATTGATTTGCGCTACTTTGCGAAAACACCTTCGGCCATAACAATGTTGCTGTCTCGCTGATCGATTTGGCAGAACAGAAGGTACGCGAGATCAGGGGATACCGCGAGGCCGGGAGAGCCGAAATTTGGTTGTTTCTCAATCGTGGCCATGGGCGAAATCGTGCGCGTCTTCAGATCGTATCGATAAACAGTCCACGGCGGGAGTGTATTGCGGAGGAAATAGATACCATCTCTTGCCACTGTCCAGTAACGTCCGTTATCACCATCTGCTAAGCCAGGTAAAAGAGCTTCGTCACCCCCTTCGCGCGATGCCTTCCAAATACCCCCGGACCCGGCATAAAACACAGACTGTCCGTCGGGAGATTCGCGCGGATCGCTTCCGCCAGCCTTGCTGGTGAGAGCCATGGTGGGACCGCCCACAACCGGCTTCCGGCACACCTGCAGAACACCCTTGATTTTGCATGTGAAGTAAATCCACTGTCCGTCATGGGACCAACTCGGCATCATGTCATCCCAGGAGTCGTTTGTTAGCGCACGGAGATGGCTGCCGTCCGCATTCATGATGGCAATGACCGAGTGTCCGTTCTGTGCTGTATCGTAGGCAACCTGCGTTCCATCGGGCGACCATCGCGGGGTGCCGATAGGAACTTCGGAGGCGACTGAGCTTAGTTGCAGGGAATTAGAACCATCTGCGTTAGCAAGCCAAAGCTGTCGTGTGCCGAGCCGGTCCGATACGAAAACGATTCTGCTTCCGTCGGGCGAATACTCGGCACTCTCGGTTTCACGGGACGAGAACAAAAGCTTCTGTGGAAGAGCCGGTACCCTTTGCTTCAATCTGAGGCGCCAGACGTTTGTATTCAGGTGGTTTTCTGTATAACAGATATGGCCCGTTGTCCGCGAATAGGAAAAGAACTTGGTTCCCCGACCTGCGCCCAGTATGGGTTCGGGGGCGGCACTGTTGAGGGAGATCCGCCACAGCATACTCGGTCCTGATCTGTTCGAGCTGAAGAGAAGTTCTTTGTTCGAGATCCAACTCAGACCATTGATCCCTCTCTCTTGCGCAAGGATCCTTCGTAGAGTGCCGTGTTCAAGCACATATAGACTACTATGCCCGCGCGTGCTCGCATTGCGAACAAACGCCAGAGCGCGGCCATCGGGGGAAAACGCCGGCAAGAAATCTCCGGCCGAGCCGGGTTCGGGCGCCGTAAGCTTCCGGGATGCGCCACTCGCGACAGAAAATTCGTAAAGTGCGTCTGGTCCCGGATGATCATGGGAATCTGCGACTACGATTGATCTCCCATCTGGAGACCAGGCGGGCCCCGGCTGGCGATTGCTCAAGCCCACATCTCCAGCCGCACCCAGCGCTTGAGTGTGCAATGAGGTAATCTCGCGCTCTTGCCCTCCGTGCGCTGGAACGACAAAAAGCGCCTGTTCGTGCGCCGAAACGCGAATAAAAGCCAGGCGGTGCCCGTCCGGAGACCAAGCTGGAAACAGATCGAGGGCAGGATCGGAAGTAAGCCGAACAGGTACACCGCCCTCGACTGGCTTGACATAGATATCGAAGTTGCCAGTGCCGCCATCCCAGACAAAGGCGAACTGCTTTCCATCCGGGGAAAAGCTGGGCTCGAGCTCCGTTCCGGTATAGGAGGTTAAAGGTTGAATGCTCGGCGGAGTAATCAGGCGCGATGTTCGTTGCGAGAACCATAGTGCGAAAGCAGCGGCGACGGCCGCGGCCACCAAACCGGTGGCCGGGATGCGGTAGCGCCACAGCCACTTGCGAGCGCGATAGCCGATGCTTGGACCTTCTGCCAACACCGCTTCGCCCCGCAGGAAACGATTGATATCGCCGGCGAGGGCGGCTACCGTTTCATAGCGCAGCTTTGGGTCCTTCTGAAGGCAAACATTCAAGACCCGCGCCAAATCATGGGACAGTAGGCGTCGCAATGTTTCCGGATTCGTCCGTCGAAGCTGCGCAACTGTACTGAACAGGCTCGTTTGCTGCAGCCGTGTCACTGGAGACGGCGCCTCTTCCTCGCGAATGATGCGGGTTGCTTCTGCGAGCCCGGATTCACGCAACCGGGTTGCATCGAACGGAAGCACTCCGGCGAGCAGCTCATACAACAGGACGCCCAGCGAATAGGTGTCCGACTCCGGTCCGATAGCATGGCTGCCGAGGGTAGCCTGCTCCGGGCTCATGTATTCGGGCGTGCCGAGAAGCTCCCCGAAACCGGTCGCGACAGTATAGCCGGTTAAATGGCCGGTCGCCGCTCGGGCAATGCCGAAGTCGATTACTTTTGGCGTGAGGTGTCCGTCGCAATCGGTGACCAGAATGTTGGAAGGCTTGATGTCGCGATGTACGATCCCTTTGC
>JAFARV010000010.1 GCA_019245255.1 Acidobacteriaceae bacterium
TCCGATCTCTCGTTTGCGCTGATTGACGGAATACGCAAGGATGCGATATTAAACCGATATTTTGCCAGTCCCAACGTCATGCACTTCTATCTATTATGATGTTAATGATAGATAGAAGCAAAAGCTATGGTCGATTCTTCCCAAAAAGCGGACCTGCCGCAAGGTACCCTCGACCTTTTAATTCTCAAAATCGTCGCACTCGAGGCCGTGCATGGCTACGCGATCGCTCTGCGTCTGCAGCAGATTTCGGGAGATATCGTGCAGGTGCCGGGAGGATCATTGTATCCGGCGCTCCATCGTCTGGCGAATCGCGGATTTCTTAAGTCCGAGTGGAAGGAGACGGAGACCGGGCGCGATGCCAAGTTCTATCGCCTGACGAAGAAAGGGCGCACGCATCTTGAGGCGGAGACCGCGAGTTGGAGAAGATTGGCTGGCGCAGTCGGTCTGATTTTGGACATAGACGAGGAGGCTGCGTCATGAATTGGCTCTCGCGTTTGGTGCAACGGAACAAAATGGAGGCGGATCTTGGGCGTGAACTCCAGTTCCATATCGCAGAAAGAATTTCGGCTCTGAAAGGCTCTGGCTTAAGCGAGGAAGAGGCCCGTCGAAAGGTACGCCAGGAATTCGGCGGGATTGAGCAGGTAAAAGAAGAATGCCGGGAGGCGAGCAGCACGTTGTGGTTTGAGAGCCTGGCCAAGGATGTGAGCCATGCGCTAAAAGGAATGCGCCGCCAGGGAGGGCTCGCACCTGTTGGCCGAACGCCGGTTGGCAACGACTCCAGTGAGCAACTCGTCGCGCGCATTTGGATGGATCTGCGCTACGCGACGCGGCTAATCATTCAGAACCCCGGCTTCGCAGTCGTTGTGATCCTCTCGCTTGCACTTGGAATTGGCGCTAATACCGCCATCTTTCATCCCGATGGCGAATGGCTTCTCTACGCTACGAAGCAACTATCAGGAGCCGCTTTGGTTATTGCTGGGGCTTTCCGGCCTGGTGTTGCTGATCGCCTGTGCGAACCTTGCGAATCTCATGTTGGCACGCGCCAGCGCGAGAGAGCGGGAAATGGCTCTGCGGTTGACTCTTGGCGCTTCACGACCCCGGTTGATCCGCCAATTACTGACAGAGAGTTTACTGCTTGCGCTATTTGGAGCAGCTGCCGGGGTGGCGCTCTCTATGGTCCTTCTTGTCAGCGCGCTCTTATTCGTCCGAACCTTCCAGAACCTGGAGCAGGTGGATCCTGGATTTCGGCAGGATCATATCCTGATTGCAAATTTTGATTACTCGCCCTTGAAGCTACCCGGGGCCAAGCAGATGGCCTTCAAGCGAGAGTTGCTAAGCCGCGTTCAAGCACTCCCCGGAGTGACTTCGGCTGCGGAAACGTTATTCGCTCCGTTGAGCCACTCGGGATGGGATGACAACGTGGATATCCCAAATGGTCTACAGAGGCAAGATGTTCTTTTTAGCCGCGTCAGTCCCGGCTATTTCAAAACAATGGGAATGGAACTCATCTCCGGTCGGGACTTCACTAACTCAGACGGGCCGGCCACTTTGCGAAAAGCTATCGTCAATCGGGCATTCGCGCTCGAGTTCTTCGGAAACAACAACTACTGGCCAGGTCCAAATTGTTGTTTGCTCACTGGCTTAAATGTGAGTCATCGGAGCTTACGGCGCACAAGTGCATTGTGTCGGGATCACTTCGAGGATTGTGGCGACTTGGAAATTAGGCGCCGATCATCCTAGATCCGCTGTAGTCCGGAAGGTTTATTTGTTACGTATCACTCGCCATTCCGACACGTTGCTATTTCCGCGTGCTTCTTCACTAGAGGAGCTCGAGAACACCGGCAACAACTAATCTTCAACTTTCAGTACCACGTGTGCGTGCCTCACCCAAGAGGGTATTGCCAGCGTCCGTTCGCGAGCAAAGAACCTTTACTGGAGAACGCAGGGTACTTTGAGCGGGTGAGCCGATAGGCTCGCATCAAATGCCATAGTCGATACGCGTCAAGACTTCTTCTACCTGTGCGGCACCTTCGGAAGTATTGGCGATTTCAATTGGTGGCAGATTACTAACGACGGGATTGGGTGTTGTGAGCCAAGCCCGCGCTTTGGGCAGGATCTCCAAAGGTATCGACAGCATGGGCCATCACAGCCGGCGGGATGCTTTCAAAATCCGGCTCTATTCTACGGACAAGCTGGTCAGGCACTACCTTCATTATCTCCTCAGAAATATGAGCTTTCGTGTGCCATTAGTAAATACATGGCGGTCAGAACGAAGCCGCGGGCGCGGCGGACGCTGCGCGTGACGTCACGTCGATGTTCGTCTGGCCAGCTATTAGGTGGCCCCGCGGTTGCGCCGGACGGAAGTTGCCTGGTGGTGGCTTTGTCTACCGTCACCGGTGTGTACTTATTTAAGCGGTATGTAGTCTTGTGTCCCAGAAATACGTGAACAAAGTCTGGCGATTTTAGCGAGGACGGAATCGGCGGTGGCGGTCCAAACGAAGGGGCGTTTGGAATCGTTGTAGTTGCGGACGAACCCGTCAATTTTGCCGACGAGATCCTTGACGCTGCGGAAGGAGCCGCGGCGAATGGCGCGCTGACTGATCAGTGCGAACCAGCGCTCGACTTGATTGAGCCAGGACGAGTAGGTGGGAGTGTAGTGAATGTGGTATCGCGGGCGCTGCGCGAGCCAAGTGCGGACTCTGGCATGCTTGTGGGTGGCGTAATTGTCAACGATCAGATGGACTTCGAGATCCGGCGGGATGTTCTGGTCAAGACTGCGCAGGAAGGACAGGAACTCCTGATGGCGATGACGGGATTTGCATTTTGCGAAGACCGCGCCAGTGGCGACATCGAGAGCGGCGAACAAAGTGGTCGTGCCGTGTCGAACGTAATCGTGGGTCACCCCCTCGACGTACCCGAGTCCCAGCGGAAGCACCGGCTGGGTGCGATTCAGCGCCTGAATCTGGCTCTTTTCATCGACGCACAAGACCATCGCGTGATCTGGCGGATTCAGGTACAGCCCGACCACATCACGAACTTTTTCCACGAAGAACGGATCGGTCGAGAGCTTGAAAGTCCGCGCGCGATGTGGCTGCACGGCGAAGGCTTGAAACAGCCGATGCACGGTGGACTTGGAAATCCCGCTCTCGCCGGCTGCTGTTCGCACGCTCCAGTGGGTTCCGCCCTTTGGCTTGCTGCCAAGCGTCTTGTTAAGTAATGCGGCGACCTGCTCGTCTTCAATGCTGCGGGGCCGTCCCGAACGAATCTCGTCATACAGGCCCGCTACACGGGATGCTATGAATCGTTGCCGCCACTTGCCTACGGTCGCATTTGTCCAACTGAGCCGCTGCGCGATCTGGCTGTTGCTTTGGCCCTGAGCGGACCACAAAATCACTTTCGCCCGCGCCACCAGCGCGTTGGGAAGAGTGCGCGACAGCGTAAAGCTTCGTAACTGATCCTGCTCTTCTTCCGTAAGCTTCAGCTCGGCTTTGGGGCGTCCTGTACGCATATGAAAGCATAACCAGAAACCCTCTTCTTTTGCAAGTTATTTCTGGGACACAAGACTAGTTCCATTCGCAAAAAGCAATTCGATAGGTGCTTGCCCAGCGTCTGGAGATTCGTTGTCGGCCAACGTGCTGACGGAACCACCCTTCAGTTCAGCCAAGGATCTGTCTGGGTTGACCATCGTGTCCTGAGGCTAAGGTACAACAGGCCAAATCGGCGAGACAACGATAGCCTCGGGATGCAAATCGCGTTTCGCGTTGCTCATGTATAATGCGTCGACACACTTTCCCCAGGAGGGAATCTTCATGCGAACCTTGCTGCGAGTATCGATCCCGGTTGAGGCTGGAAACGCGGCGGCAAAGGCCGGAACGCTGGGATCCACCGTTGAAAAGATTCTGGCCGAGCTCAACCCTGAAGCTGCTTATTTTTTCGCGGACGATAATGGCAACCGGTCGGGATCTATTGTCTTCGACCTGAAGGACACATCCGACATCCCGGCTGTCGCCGAGCCCTGGTTTCTCGCTTTCAATGCCAAGGTATCGTTCCGGCCGGTGATGAGCGCACAGGACCTTGCCAAGGGGGCTCCATCCATCGGCAAGGCTGTTGAGCGATACGGCAAATAGCGAGTTATTCAAAGCCGAGCGGGAAATTCGATGTTTTCAAAACCCGACAAAATGCTACACTTCGCCTTACCCCCTCGGAGGTCCTCATGGCGCGGCGGTCATTTCTTCGTCAGTTAGTTGCGTTACCTCTTGTTACAGCGGAGTCCTCGTTTAGCCAAGGGTCTTCGCGCAAATCCCTGAACATCGTAATGAAAAGCGCCTGGGGATCGGATGATCCAACCAAGGCAGCGTTTCCTTTTCTCCACGGCCTGGCGCTTTCTGAAGCAGGACATTCGGTGCAGATTTTCTTGCTTGGCGAAGCAGTTTCGCTTATGCGGAAGTCAGTTGCCGCTGCAGTTGTGCCGGTTGGCTGGCCACCGTTAGAGCAGTCACTCACCAAAGTTGTTGAGAGACATATTCAGATTTATGCCTGCGGCGCCTGTAGCCGGGCGCGATCGGTTCTGCAAACAGACCTGGACCAGTGGGGGGCGAAGTTCGGCAACCCGGCAATCTTCGTTTCGCTCGTGGAATGGGCCAATCACGTGATTACGGAATAACTCGGCACTTCACCAGACCTTGAGTGGAAAATCGTCGGGTGATGCACGCGAATCGCTCCGCCTTCATGCATGAGAAGTTATCACGTTCTGAAGAAACCGTAACTTTCCTGCGCGTTACTCGTTATAGTTGCAGAGCATGGTTGCCGCCAGACGTCCGCGAGGGAAGCCGTCCCAGCCTGCCGGCGACCGCCCTCTTGTGGAAGCCGCGCAGGCCGATCCTTCGAAGTTCGAAGCTCTCTACGAGCTTTACTTCGAACTCGTGTATTGTTTCATCCTCAATCGCGTGCAAGATCGAGCTACCGCCGAGGATCTTACGTCCGAAGTTTTTCACAAGGCGCTTGCGAATTTATGTACCTATGAATGCCGGGACACCCCCTTCTCCGCATGGCTCTTCCGTATCGCTGCTAATGCCATTGCCGACCAATTCAAACGGGCCAATCGCGAACGATACAGAACGGACGACATGCCTGATCCGCTCGTTCAGGAAGGTATCTCGTCAACGGAAATGGAACTGGTCGAGCGCCACGCCTTGTTGTTCCGTCTCCTTGAAAAGCTTCCCGAAATTCAGCGCTGCGTGATACGGAAGCGCTTTTTCGAAGAGCGCTGCATCAAGGAAATCGCGCAGCTCCTGGGTAAAACCGAAGGAGCCGTCAAGCAGTTGCAGTTCCGGGCCTTGCAGACCCTACGGGAACAAATGGGAGACCGTCATGCGTAAGCGCTCTCCGGTCGAACAACTCGATCTCGCCGTCGACGCACTTCTCGCCCCTGCGGAAAGGTCTCTCGCGGCGCCTCTGAGCCCGATGATTGCCGAACTCGTGTCGCTTGTTCCTCCGCTTCGGAATCTGCCACGCCCAGAATTCAAAGCCCGTCTCAAAACCGATTTGCAAAGGAGAATATCAATGAACCACGCAGCCTCACCTGGAAAGACTGTGGAGCCCGCCGACTTCCGTCGCGAAAACTTCCCTAACATCGCGCCGGCTTTCTTCGTCAACAACGCACCCAAGTTCATCGACTTTCTGGTTGCGGCGTTCAATGGCGCTGAGCGCGTTCGAGTGCCTCGCCCGGACGGCTCAATTATGTACGCCGAAGTTGCGATCGGGAACTCCGTGGTGGAGCTTGCGGAAGCGAACCAGGAGTATCCGCAGGGTGCCATGACAACACATTTATACGTC
>JAFARV010000087.1 GCA_019245255.1 Acidobacteriaceae bacterium
CCAGAAGGAAGCAGTCCTGGCGCTCGGGATGGTGGGTCTCGAAGGTTTCGAAGGTGCGTACCCGAAGGAACTGTCCGGCGGCATGCGGCAGCGAGTCGGCTTTGCGCGAGCGTTTGTGATGAAGCCAGATGTACTCATGATGGACGAGCCGTTCAGCGCCTTGGACGTACTTACAGCGGAAAACCTCCGTGGTGAAATCAGCGACCTATGGGAGCGAGGGGAATTTCCTGCGAAGAGCGTTTTAATAGTTACTCATAACATCGAGGAGGCGGTGCTGCTGGCAGATCGGGTGGTTATTCTGGGCGCCAATCCGGGTTGCATCCGAGGGGAAGTGAAAGTGGACATCCCCCGGCCACGCGACAAGAAAGCGCCCCGATTTATTGCGCTTGTAGACTACATCTACACGGTGATGACAAATCCGAAGGCGCCGGTGGGCGAACTTCCTGCAGCACAACGCGACCGGTTCCTGATGCTGCCGCACGCGCGCGTTGGGGGGATCAGCGGCCTGCTTGAAATCGTTCACGACCGGGGTGGGAGAGAAGATCTGCCCAAACTTGCCGAGAGTCTTCGTCTGGAGGTCGATGATCTCTTGCCCGCAGTTGACGCTTCGGTGCTGCTGGGATTTGCAATGGTCCAGCACGGAGACGTCAACATGAACGAAATCGGCCAAGAGTTCGCGACGGCAGATGTTCATCGCAGTCATGAGATTTTCAAAGAGCAGGTTCTTAAAAATGTTCCGTTCCTGTCAACCGTTGTAGAGACCATCGGCCAGAAGCGGGATGGCCGGATCAGCAAAGAATTCCTGCTGGACATTCTCGATGAGCATTTTTCCGAATCAGAAGCCGAGAGACAATTTCAAACACTGGTGGATTGGGGGAGGTACGCCCAATTGTTCGAGTACGACGCCAATGAAGAGCGGCTATATATCGGGGAAGAAGAAAGACCAGCGCACGAAGCACATTGAGGGCGAAGCCTACCCACCGGAGCGGGTCGCGGCGGCCGGCTTCAATTGTAACTCTCGCATCAGCCTATGTAGATTATTGACATGGATACCCAATAGTTTGGCAGCTTCTCCGTAGTTACCCGAAGCCTGCAAGACGGCGGAACGAACTATGTTGCGTTTCGCCTCACAAACTGCTTCATGATAGTTGAGGGGCAACGCCGTTCCAGCAGTGGAGGAGCCGAGCACAGCACCGGGCAGATCTTCCGGGAGAATCTCATCCGTCAAGCCAAACACGACGGCGTGTTCGATGGCGTTTTCCAGCTCTCGCACGTTGCCGGGCCAGTCGTAGCGCAGGAGCAGAGACATCGCCGGCTGCGATACGCGAGTGACCGGCCGTTTGTTCTTTCGGCTGTACATCTGGACAAAGTGATCGGCTAAAAGCGGGATGTCTTCTTGACGCTCGCGCAATGGCGGCATGGTGATGGAAACAACATTGAGCCGGTAATAAAGGTCTTCGCGAAATGCCTTTTTGGCGACGGCGTCTTCAAGGTTCTCGTTTGTTGCAGTGATGATCCGAATATCGACGCGCATGGTCCGGCTTCCACCGAGCCGCTGGAACTCGCGCGTCTGGAGCACACGCAAGAGCATAGCCTGCGGCCGTTCACCGAGCTCGGCGAGTTCATCCAGGAACAAGGTTCCGCCATCGGCCAATTCGAGCTTACCTTTCTTTTGAGCGATCGCTCCCGTAAAGGAACCCTTCTCATGACCAAATAACTCGCTGTCCAGAAGGGTCTCGCGGAGAAGCGAGCAGTTAATTGCCTCGAATGGCCGCGCGGCTCGGCTACTGTTCTGGTGAATAGCGCGCGCCGCCAGTTCTTTTCCGGTACCGGTTTCACCGCGAATAACAACCGTTGCATCCGTCCGAGCGATCCTTGCTATACGCTCCGTTATGTGCCGCATTACCGGGCTGAAGCCGATGAGGTTGTGTTGCAACTGCAACTGACTCTGCAATCGGCTGTTCTCTTCTTTGAGGAGCTTCAGGCGTGTAGCCCGATCCAATGCAGGTCCGGCGAATTCGGCGATGCCAATTGTCAACTCAAGATGTTTGCGAGTTAGCCGGTTACTCGGATGGGTAGAATCCAAGTAAATCGCGCCAATGGTTCGCGCGTCCGCAATGATTGGGACAGTAATAACGGAACCTACCTGCCTGGCAGCGAGACTACCGAGAGTTTCGAGTTCCTGATCGGCGGACACGTTGTCACTGAAGGTCGCGACAGATTCCTCGATGGCTTTTGTAACCAGGGTTCGACTGATAGAGACCACGGCAGGTTCGCGACGCGCTGCATCCCAGCCGGTAATCGCCGTTTCGCTCCCGCGACTCTGTGCAAGCAGGATAATAGCGGCGTGTTCTGCCGGTGTTATTTCGACGAGGCTTTTGAGCAGGTCGTAGTGTAACTCCTCGGGCTGATGCGAGGTATTTAATACCGCCCCAATTCTTAGAAGTGTTTTGACCGAGGCGGCGGGTTCTTCGGCTCGAGCGATGGCGTCGACTAAACGCTGGATTATGGTTTCGGCGGAGTCGGAGACGCGCTGTTCGGAGGCTGTAACCGCTCTTACTCCGTTATCAGGTAAATTAAGTTCCCGCTCTGGCGCCACGTCTTCTGTTGACGCAAAGCGGAACACGGTGTCGCCGATCCGAATTTTGTCTCCGTCCGCGAGCATGCACTCATTTACTCGATTGCCGTTGACGGAGGTGCCGTTATTCGAACCGAGGTCGCGGATGATAAATTCGCCTTGGAGCGGCTGAATGAGACAGTGCTGGCGTGAGACGGAAGGATCGCCGACGCAAAGGTGGTTGGATGAGTGGCGGCCGACGCTGACGTCTTCTGTGGTTACGTGGAAGATAGCGCCTTGCAAAGGACCTGCGATAGCCTCAAGCGACGCCATGGGTCAGTTTCGGGTGTTTCCAAGTTTGGGAGCCTCGAGCTTGCGCTGCCACTCGGCGGCCTTTTCCGGTTTGCCCCAGGCCTGGTACATTTGAACGATCCTCTCACCAGCCTGCGCCAAAGAGTACCGGCTATCGGCGGGTATCCTGGTTTGACGCTCGACAAGTCCTTGATAGCCGGTGAGAATCAATGGCTCCGCTTCGTCATATTTTGCTTGACCCGTCAGGCTAGCTCCCAACAAAGACTGGCAGTTGAATTTAGTCCAGGCATCGGGACTCTTTTTCTCAAGCCCTCTCAGACCTTCGCGGAGCAACGCCTCCGCCTCGCCATTCCTGCGCTGCGCAAGCCGGACGCGACCTAGCGAGATCATTGTGCCGAGCGTAGCCTGGTGCTCGGAGCCCAGCACCCGGCGCCTGGCGTCCAGGATCTTGGTTAGCAGCGGGTCGGCGTTTGAGAAATTACCTTCATCCAGGTATAGAAGTGCAAGGCCGTACAGGCTCACCAGGGTACTGGGATTATCATCTCCCAAGGCACTGCGCCAGCGTTCGACGGCAGTCTTATACAGTTCTTCCGACTGCTGATACTTATGTTCGGCCCGGTAAAGCGAGGCCAGATTAGTCAGGCTGAGCAGTGTGTTGGCATGCTGCTCGCCCAGGACCCGGCGCTGTATTTCGAGGACCTTGATTTGTAGCGGCTCTGCCTGTTCATACTTGCCCTGGTTCACATATGTGACTGCAAGATTGTTCATGCTCAGCAGCGTATTGGGATGTGCATCACCGAAGCTGCGTTTACAACCTTCCACAACCTTGATCAGGAGAGGTTCAGCGTCCGCATGCCTACCTTCGTTCTGATACAACGTGGCCAGGTTATTCATAGTTTCCAAGGTATCGACATGCTCTTCACCTAACAGGCGGCGGCGCGCTTCCAAGACTTTGAGAAAGAGCGCCTCAGCAAGCGGGTATTTGCTTTCGAGCCAGTAGACGCTGGCGAGCTCAGCCATGCTCAACACACTAAGCGGATGATCTTCGCCGAGGGCGCGCCGCTCGATGTCGAGAGCTTTGGTGAGAAGTTCTTCGGCTGCCGGATACTTGCCGTGCACTCGATACAAAACAGCGAGATCATTCATGGTCTGCAGCGATGCGGGATGCTCAGGGCCAAGAATACGGGATCGGATGTCAAGAGTCTGAGTAGCGAGTTCTTCCGCCTTCGCATATTTGCCCTCTTCACGGTATTCGAGAGCCAGCGAGTCCATGGTGGAGAGCGTCTGCGGATGCTCCTCACCCAAGGTTCTGCGGCGAGTTTCCAGAACTTTCGTGAGGAGAACGACAGCTTCGGGGTACTTACCCTCATCACGGTTCAAAGCCGCTAAATTTTCCATGGTGTCGAGAGTCTCGGGATGTTCCTCGCCGAGCATGGCGCGCTGGAATTCGATGGTGCGATTTAGCAGCGATCGGGCTTGTTTATATTTGCTTTCCTGCCGGTAGACCGAGGCCAAGGCGTTCATCGTCAAAAGAGTGTCGCGATTGCGCTCGCCCAAAACACGGCGATTGGCATTCAGAATTTTGGTGTAGAGTGCCTCGGCCTGCGGGTACTTGCCGTCGAGCTGGAGGACATTCGCCAGCGAGGTCTGACTTTCGAGGGTGAGATTGTGCTCTTCGCCTGCAACG
This sequence comes from Acidobacteriaceae bacterium, assembly GCA_019245255.1. Classification (GTDB taxonomy): domain Bacteria; phylum Acidobacteriota; class Terriglobia; order Bryobacterales; family Bryobacteraceae; genus Bog-105. Next base: position 4,557 of record JAFARV010000087.1, read on the forward strand.
TGACGGCGCAAATCCAGTGCGCGTTCGATTTCGCGTTGCGCCTGAGAGTACAGCCCCAGATCCACATATGCGGTGCCGATGGTTTGACGGATTGACGCTTCGACCAGAGGCTGTGAGGGAAACTTGCCAGCGACGCGCGCGGCGGCCCGATCCAGAGCGGTCCGCACTTTAAGGTCGCGGTCCGGTTTGGCGCCCGGCACGGCCTGAGCAGTTGCGCCGGCTTGCGCCAGGAGATCATCCTGCAAGAAATCATTCACTGCTTTCGCAGTCGCCGCCTCAGTATCGGCGCGCTGTTTCTCGGCGAGTGCCCGATTGCGGTCTTGAAGCGCTCGAGCCTCGGCGGAAGTGGCAGCCCTCTCGGCGGTGAGCGCACGGTCACGCTGGCGGGTGGCACTCTGTTCGGCTGCGGCAGCTCGATCCCGTTCTACAACGGCGATTTTCTGCGCCTGTGTTGCGCGCGCGGCCTGCCACGTACTGGCGACGATCCCGGCCGCCAGCACCACAAAGACAGCGGCGACGCCGCTCACCAGTGCCTTGTGCCTACGCGCAAATTTATGCAGTTGATACGTAGTGCTTGCCGGGCGGGCCACTATGGGCTCGTCGTCGAGATAGCGCCGGATATCGGCGGCCAGATCGGCGGCGGAAGCGTACCTGCGCGCTT
>JAFARV010000115.1 GCA_019245255.1 Acidobacteriaceae bacterium
TCTCGCGAAGCAACACGGCCGCCTCTGCCGCAAACGCCGCGTCGAATGTCTATGAACGAATCGGTGTTCATCCCGTCATCAATTGCCGTGGCACCTATACCGTCATTGGAGGCTCGCTCGAACTGCCTGAAGTTACTGCCGCACAGCAGGCCGCGGCGCAGCACTACGTTCAACTCGATGAACTGGCGGACGGTGTCGGAGCACGACTCGCGGAGTTAACGGGTGCCGAATGGGGCATGGTATCGTCAGGCTGCGCGGCCGGTCTGGCGCACGTGACGGCGGCATGCATAGCCGGTGGCAACCCTGATTTACACGTGCGAATCCCGGACCTCCGCGGATTCCCCAAAGACGAAGTCGTCATTCCCACGCACTCCCGCAACGAATACGATGCCGCGGTCCGCTCCATCGGTGTGCGCATCGTCGAAGTCGCAAACGCGCAGGAATTTCACGATGCTCTCGGGCCGCGCGTTGCCATGATCTATGTGCTCGCCGGTCCGAATGCCGAAACTGGCCCGTTGACCTACGATGTGATTTACCCTGCTGCTCGTGAACGAAACATTCCTGTCCTGGTAGATGCTGCGGCGGAGATCCTTACCATTCCGAATGTGCACCTGCAGCGCGGCGCAACACTGGTCGGCTACAGCGGTGGCAAGTGCATACGTGGTCCCCAATCGGCCGGACTCATTCTCGGCCGAAAAGATCTCGTGCAAGCGGCATGGGTACACGGCGCTCCCCATCACGGTTACGGCCGGACAATGAAGGTCGGCAAGGAAGAAGCGATGGGCATGCTGGCCGCGGTCGAGGCTTGGACCAAACGGGACCACAAAGCTGAATGGGACACATGGATGTCCGCGATGAATCACATTGCAGGTCAGGTCGGTTCCATAAATGGCGTGCAATCTTCAATCGAGCAGACCAAACAGCTTTCAAATCAAAGTCCGGTTTTGAACATCACGTGGGATACCGAAAAGGTTGCTATCAGCGGTTCCGAAGTCGAGCACACATTGTTCACAACTGAGCCGCGAATTACCCTCTTCGGGCGCGGCGGTCGGCGTCGCGGCCATGAGACTCCGCCCAACCAGACCGGCGTTTCGATCACGGCCTACATGATGCGCCCCGGTGACGAAAAGGTTGTGGCGGACAGGCTTCGCTCCATCCTTTCCGGCTGCGCGGGCCGGAAGCTCGAGCGCGACACAACAGCGCCGTCTTCCCAGATCGCGGGCGAATGGACCGTCAGCATCGAATTCGCTGCAAGCCGGGCCACGCACACGCTCTTCTTGCAGCAGAACGGCTCGGATATCGTTGGCTCTCATCAGGGAGAGTTTCTCAGCCGGGATCTCTCGGGCTCTCTCCACGGCAATGCGATCACGATGAGCAGCAGCATTGGAGAGCAGCACGGCGCAGCCTTGACGTACACCTTTACTGGAACGGTCGCGGAAAGTATGATGAGCGGAGATCTGAACCTCGGCGAGTATCGTTCCGCGAAGTGGACGGCCGTCCCGCGCAAGCCTGATCTCGGTGGCCCGGGCTGGTCCTGATCGAAGAAGCAGAGCGAACGAAATGAGCAGAATCACTCGACGCCGCAGCATCGTAGGCTTCGCCGGGTTAATGGCGCTATGGAGCAAGAACCACACCGATGCTTCTGAAGCACCCCAAAGCCACGCGCCCGCCGAAGACTATTACGAAAAGCTCGGCGTAAAAAAGATCATCAACGCCGCCGGCACTTACACCATTCTCACGGCCTCCACCATGCCGCCATCCGTACAGGCCGCTGTCGCGATTGCAGCCAAGCACCCGGTTCGTCTACTGGAGTTACAGCAAAAAGCTGGAGAGTACCTGGCGCGGTGCCTGCGATGTGAAGCCGCCATGGTCACCGCAGGGGCATCCGCCGCCTTGACCCTGGGAACCGCAGCCTGTATCGATGTCCTGAACAACGCTCCCATTCAATCCGTTCCGGTAAAGGTGCCTGATCTACCCAAGAATGAAGTAATCATCCAGAAGGCGCACCGCTACTCCTACGACCATGCATTAGAGAACTGCGGCGCTCGCCTGATCGAAGTAGAGTCGCCTGATGATTATCAAAACGCTTTCTCTAATCGCACCGTAATGGCTCACTTCTTCAACGCAGCCGAAGGTGGCCAGATCCGGCGCGAGGATTGGATTCGTGTTGCTCATCAGCATGGCGTACCGTGCTTCAACGATGCCGCTGCTGACGTACCTCCCATCTCCAATCTTTGGAACTACACCCAAATGGGGTTCGATCTCGTCACGTTCTCCGGTGGTAAGGGAATTCGTGGACCGCAGAACGCCGGTCTGCTGCTGGGCCGAAAAGATCTGATCGCGGCGGCGGCGGCAACCAACAATCCGTTTGACGAAGGCGTCGGCCGCGGAATGAAAGTCGCAAAGGAGCAGATTGTTGGCATGGTCGCCGCAGTCGATTGGCTGCTGAGCCAGTCGGATGAGGCCATGCAAGCTGAGTTTCAGCGCAGGGCGGACA
>JAFARV010000316.1 GCA_019245255.1 Acidobacteriaceae bacterium
CATGGCGGAAGGAAATCCAGCTAAGAAGAACGCGGTGGGCGAAGATCTGATCCGGGCGATCTTCGGGAGAGCCGCGATTGCCGAAGATCCGCTTCGTTAGTCTTCCGCGCCCGCTTTGGGAATGAAGTCGTTCGATACGGCTCTATGAAACTGGGCTTGAATATGGAATAGCGCGACACCTCCTTTTGGCCACTCCAGCGGCTTCGTGGCGCGGCTACTCTTAGCCGCAGCGCCGACACTCCTGTCGGCGTCCGCGCGAAGCGCGAAGATCTGCTGAATCGACCACCTAGAGCTCCAGCCGCTTGGTACCTTCCCCCCAGATTTGAATGGCTGGTCTTTTTGCGACCGGCTCTATCAAACTTGCTTCGCGTTAACCACTCTGATCGGAAATTCGAGCCCTGATGTCCTTTCGCATGTGCTAAGTCCTTGCGCAGCAGTTGAGCCCGGTCCGGTACCGAAAACGCAATCAGGGCAGTGTCGCTCGATTGAAAAAAAGGGCGATCGGAACCAACGGGGTTTCGAAATTCTTTGAGGAGATTTGAAATGCAAAATTGTGTTCGTAGGTTTGCGACGAGTTTCACAGTGAAGCCAAGGCAATGCTCGTATAGCGTTTCGCCCAGAACCTGGCCAGTTTGGAGGATTGAAACGAAGAGGAACATACTCGCGTCCGTTTTCGCACTCCTGGCCGTCGCACCAGCCATGATGCGCGGCCAGACGCCGCCAACACCTCCACCCGCCGTCGATGGGATGAGCTGCACGAACGTCGCGAATGGTGGGCCGGTTGTTTGCACTGCGAAAGCCTGGGACAACTCGCTTTCGTACTCTGTTTACTCTGCGGGCCAGAGCCAGCCTCCAACTTGGATATATTTGGGGAAAATTCCGAGTTCCGCCGGCCAAATCCCAATTGAGGGAAGCCCCAGTTGTACCTCCCCCTCCTATGCTTCCGGTCAGGTAGTCTGCGGGGTCAGGGGAACTGATAATGCTTTTTACGCCGTAGCATTCAACCCGACGTCACCCTCGTCGCCTACTTGGGTGCCCCTGGGCGGTATTTATATCAGTGACCCGAGCTGCTCCGCCGACCTTAGCGACAGTAACGTGTTCTGCGCCGGCGCAGGGCAGGACAGCCAACTTTACATAACTGAATTTACTGTCGGGGGGAAAATACCGGGTCCTACGGGCATAGGCGGCGTCGACGTCGAAGGTACCCCTAGCTGTGTCCCGAATCCGAGTGCCATACAGACCGTAATTTGCACTGTTAAAGGGGGTGAGAGCGGCTTACACACTGTTATCTTCGGTCCCGGTTATTGGAGTACCAAGCCTGGTGGTAAATGGCAGTTTCTAGGCGGGTGGGTCGAAGGCAGCCCGAGCTGTGCCACGGCTCAGGACGGAAGTAACCAAGTCATTTGTGGTGTGAGAGGAGCGGAGAGTGCATTACACGCAGTCGAATTCAATCCCGCTTCGATGGCTACCGGCCAAAGTACGCCCGTGTGGCAGGGCTTTGCCTCGCCGGTACCGGTTGACGGCAATCCCAGTTGCGCAAATTTGAACGGCTGGCCTGGGACTAGCTCGCCTGTTATCTGCTCTATCAGGGGGACGGACAGCAACCTGTATTCTTTTGCCGTTGATCCTTCGATCGGCACTTTCGGCATTCAGCAGGTGATCCCGTCAACGCCAATGCAGGGTGACCCCGCGTGTGCGAGCCCAGGCAACGGGACGCAACAAGCGGTCTGCGCGCTGAAGACTACTGGCCAGGTGAACTTCATAGTCGCTCAGCCATAACCCGAACAACCACAGCCGTGCGGCGGGCGAACTCATCCGAGCTTCGCCCGCCATTCGTCCGCTTTGTCTGGTCCCCAATCTTCGTACAGTTGAATGATCCGCTTGCCAGAACATTCGAGCTTCGAGCGGTCTGAATGAGTGCACCACAGTGGTGCAGATACACGATACAATGACGTCGTGCAGACCCGACGCAAAGCAGGCGGAAGGACACGGACGTCCGTGCGGCAAAGTGTGACGATCCCGGCACCGCTGGCCCG
>JAFARV010000449.1 GCA_019245255.1 Acidobacteriaceae bacterium
TTCAGCGCGAGCAGGCCCGCAAGCGCATGATGTCACAGGTGCCAAGCGCCACCGCCGTGATCGTGAACCCGACACACTACGCTGTGGCGCTGAAGTACGAACCCGACACGATGGTCGCTCCGCTCGTGGTTGCCAAAGGGAAGAACTATCTGGCGCTGCGCATCCGCCAGGTTGCGCTCGATAACCAGGTTCCCTTAGTTGAGAACCCGCCGCTCGCGCGTGGCTTGTATCAAGCGGCTGATGTGGGGCAGGAGATTCCCCCGCACCTATATAAAGCGGTTGCCGAGATTCTGGCGTACATCTTCAAGTTGATGCACCGGCGCATTTAAGTAGCGGTCTCTTAGAGTCATAGCATGTTATAACAATAGTATTACTTCAGCTATGATCGTACTGAAAACCAGATCTGTCGGCAACTCCACAGGTGTCACGCTGCCCAAAGAAGTTCTCGACCGTCTCAAAATCAAGACCGGCGATATCGTCTATCTCACTGAGTCACCAGACGGTTATCGCCTTACTCCGTACAACCCCGAATTTGAACGGCAAATGAGCGTGGCCGAATCCGTGATGCGCCGCTATAAGGACGCGTTACGTGAGCTGGCGAAGTGACCGCACCCGAGTGGGTGGCCTACAGTGTTGTTCTCGCGATTCACGAAGCACAATTAGCGGAGCATGGCGGATCCGCGGGTATCCGCGATGAAGGGCTGCTCCAATCAGCCCTGGCCCGGCCCCAAAATGTGTACGCATATTCAGAAACGGCCACGCTGTACGACCTTGCGGCTGCATACGCGATTGGCTTGGCAAAAAACCATCCCTTTATCGACGGCAATAAACGGACGGCCTGGGTCGTCTGTGCTGTTTTCCTGGAACTGAACGGGATCAGCGTTGTTATCGCCGAGCAGGATGTCGTTTCGACAATGCTCGATGTGGCGGACGGCACTATCGATGAACAGGCGTTCAGCCGCCGGCTTCAAGAGCCAGGATCAACGCGACCCTGAAGCTCCATCCTGGACCGAGCTGCCTTCAGTGACTACCTAAAGTGGTCACATATGCATTAGAATCGGAAATGTCATGCATATCGGTATCAAAGATGCGAAGGCTGACCTGTCGCGAATCATCCAATCTGCTCTGGACGGGGACACAGTTGTCATCACTCGTCGTGGCAAGCCACTCGTGAGGCTCGTTCCAGAAACACCAAAGCCGACCAGTCCAAATCGAGCGTATGGTTCGCTGCGAAGTGTGTTTGAAAGCTTACCGGAAGGGTGGGATTCACCCGAGGCCGATGAAGAAGTTATCCGCTTGTTCGAAGGTTTGCGCTAGTGGCACTCCTTCTCGACACCAACGCGTTTATCCGTCTGCTCGGTGGAAAACTGCCGTTGAAAGTTGAACGCAAGGTTCAGAAATCGACAGAGTTAATTCTGAGCGTAGCGAGCGTGTGGGAAATCACGATGAAGCAGGAGTTATCGAAGCGGTTCACAGCATCTATACTCGCCGAGAAAATCGTAGAAAGCGGTGTGCGCGTGCTTCCGATAACACTGGCTCACACGATGGCGTTGTACAACTTACCAGGACACCACGCCGACCCTTTTGACCGGATTATTATCGCTCAAGCGCTGCTGGAGGGATGCCCAGTTGTATCAAGTGATCAGCGCTTCCCTGCCTATAGGACTATTGGGTTGCATACGATTTGGGATTAGGAAACGGGTGTTGCGAGGAAAGCAACGCTAAGATAAGACGCGGAACTCCTCAACCGTCAGAAGATGAGTCGTCGTGGCCGCCATCTCCGCATTTTATCTGGACCGAATTATGCGTGAAGAACCTGGGCTTTGAAACCAAGATTTCCTTGCCCTCGCGGTTTCTGAGTTGAACTTCCCAGTTCTGTAAATTTAGTCAACCCGGTGTAACTTTTCCGGCCGGAATCCTTAGTAACCAGTAAGACCCGTGAGGAGCCGGCCCGTCATGATCACCGATTTCATAAGCCGTTCGAATATTGCCGCGAACTTTGGATCGTGGCGCAGGTGCGGACTCCTGCTGCGCGCACTTGTAGTCTTTCTTGGGTTCGCGGCCTGCTTCGCCAGCCCGGGCGCGGCGCAAAGCAACTGGCAGAATCAATCCAAAGCGGAAACGGGAGGCCAAAACATGGCCCACGTCGGCGATGTCCTAGCGGGAAAGCGGTTACTTCTACAGCAGGATGACATCATGCTGCTGCAGGTAAACCAACCCGAGCCCAGCAACCCGACTGTAACCACGACGATTGTCCCCTTCCATACGGAGAATTCCAACTATCAGCCGCCGCAATTCCCCCAATTGATACAGCTCGGCCATAACCTGAGTCAAACTGCGTTTGCGCCTGGCAGCATCTTCTCGTCTTCGGGCAGCGGCAGAATGTTTAATACCAACAACGATGTTGTTGTCGTCCTCAAAAACAGTTTGCAGCTCAGCGACCTAACGCCGGCGTGGTTTGTTGATCTCTGGGATCCGGCTGCCGGGTCTAACGGATGGACTCAGGAGCTCGAGGTCAAATCGGCACTGGAGCCGAACGGC
>JAFARV010000470.1 GCA_019245255.1 Acidobacteriaceae bacterium
CGCTCACGTCCTCCAGGTTGATGTCGTGGCCGGTTCCGCCTGCACCGTCCATCCAGATCGTGTTACGAACGAAACTGTTCTCCACTCGTATGCCGCGAATCGGCGCCGACGCATCCCCGTTCGCATTGATTGCAGAGGTGATCGCGGCATCGAAATGACTGGACGTGATTGCGATGTCTTCGCCGCCGCCGTCCATCTGTATCGCGCAACGGCTCCCCGTGAAAAAGCTGTTCGTGATCGATGCGTGCCGTTCCTCTTCAAGGTGCAGGCCAAACCAGTAGAGATCCGGTGCGCCGTGAACGTTGGCGATGTGGATTCCGCTGATTGCCGCATTCGGCGAGCCGCTCAGCAGAACCAGTTCGTGATCTCCCGGGTCGCCAAGCAGCAATGACCGCTCACCGTCACCGGCAATGATCAGGCCGGGCAAGCGCTCCAGCCGCCAGGTCTTCAGCAGCAGGAAGAATGAGTTTCGCGCCGCAGGGATGCGCATCCTTTTCCCCGCCTTTGACATTCGCTCGAATGCCGTGTCGTCCGGAGTGCCCCAGTACAGCGTTGCCTGCGCCGCGTCTCTATCGGCCCTCGGTTCGATCCGTATCGTTTTCCGATCCCGTGAGACAGACACGATCCGTCCTATGAGGTTGCCGCGCGTCCGGCAACCCACGCAAATCAGCGCTTTTCCCACGTCCGTTGGGGCAAACACCGGACCCCTCGATTCGACAGTCCCCGAGCTGCGCCGCACTGCCGCCAGCGTGTGCCGGCCATCGCCGTGTGCCCCGAAATCGTAAACACTTGGCGAGATCGCGTTAATGATGATGGCCACGATCATGGGCGTGATCATGGCGCTGCGCGTTCACCTGGCATCCCGTGTCACAAACGACGCAGGGCATGTGTTCGAACTGAATCGTGGTGTGATGAATTCCAAACCCGCAGAGTACGTCGTTGATGCGCTTCAGAATCCGGTCGCTTGCAGACGGGGGCATGTCTTCGATCAGTACATGGGAGCTGAGCGCATGCGTGCTCGAACCAAGGCTCCAGATGTGGAGATCGTGAACATCGAGCACGCCTTCAATATCGCTCATAGCCTGCGTTACCTCGCCCAGCTTTAATCCGCGCGGAAGTCCCTCGAGCAAGATGTTGAGCGATTCGCGGATAATGTCCCAGGCAGTGTAGATAATAAGACCGCCGAGCGCGATCGAAAGCACCGGATCGATGTATGCCCAGCCTGTGTAGCGTATCGCGATGGCTCCCATGATAATTGCAACCGCTCCCAGGGCGTCCCCCAACATATGGATGAAGGCGGCTCGCAGGTTAATGTCACTCTTTTGTCCCCGATGCAACGCGATCATAATCGCGCCATTCAATACCAGGGCGCCGGCGGCCACCCAGATCATGATCTGCTCGTTCACGGGCTCCGGATGTCTGATCCGCGCGAACGCTTCCCAGAAGATCACGAGCGAAATCAAACCCAGGGTGGCGGCGTTGAGAAATGCAGCAATCACGCCCGCCCGCTGGTAACCGAACGTTTTTACCTGGTCGGCGGGCTTGCCCTGCAGGAAAAGGCCGATCGCGGCGAGCAGTAGAGCAAGCGCGTCCGTAAAGTTGTGGCCCGCATCGGACAACAGCGCGAGACTGTGAGACCGCAGCCCGGCGCCGATCTCAAATGCAGTGAACGCCAGCGTCGCTGTCAAAGACGCGCGAAGCACCCAGCCGGCACCGTGCGCATGATGGTGATGACCCAATGGCGAGCAGCCTCTGTTTCCAATCTACGACAGCTACCGATCCCCCTGCGCTATTGGGTGTCCGGCTTCTTCTCGCCCGGGCGATACAAAGAAGGAACTTTTTTGTTCTCTCCGCTCTGATCCTGGGCCTGCTTCTTGCGTTCGGAAACTTCCTTCTGCGGCATCATAGCCTCACGCTCCGCCTTCTCCTTTGCATCTCCCGCAGCCAGCTCCGAGCCGCGCCGCTGCGCATCTTGCAAGCAAAGTTCCCGGCTATCGGAGGTCGTATCAATGGCCTGCTGCAGCACGAACTCATAGCGACTCAGATCGGGAGGGTCGGCGTCGTGGATCTTGTTTAAGGCAGTAAGGAAATCCTTCTCGGCATTCACAACCGCTAAATTACCCTTATCGATCGGCAGCTTGCGGCGGAGTGCGTCGTCTGATACGGAATCGATGGCTTCGATGATCTTGCTGTAATCTTCCAGCGTGTTGTGAATGAAAAGGCTCCGGCCAGACTTTTGCTTTGCGAGATACTGTTGCAGCAGATCAATGCGCTCTTTAGCGAAGTGAACGTACAGGGTAAGGCGCGCGTTGGGCTCCTGAGTGTCTCGGATCTGGTCGACTTCGTTCGGCGTCAGGAAATCGCGATCCTCTTGTGCCGCCAAGGGTACGCCGGCACAAAGGATGAGGGACAAAATGCCCAAACATTTCCTCATTTCCGCATCACTCCTTCCAGTATCTTGTCGTGCATTTCATCGACTTTCCGGCTGGTATACTCCGCCCAGCCGCGCTCCTGAATACTGAGATCGTCGAGCAGACCGTTCATCCGCCGCTGAAGCATCGCCACGTTCAGCTCCGCTTTCTTATAGATCCTCGCTTTGTGCGCCTGATCCAGCGCGTCGACGCACTCCTTTAGCGCAGCCGTCATATAGTCGAGCTGCTCGTCGCCCTTGTGGACGAGACCTTTGTCGTAAAACTCGCGAGCAGCATCAAACGATTCATCCGCGTACTCGAGCGCCTTTTCTGCACGCCGCCCCGGGTCGCGTTCCGCTCTGAGCTCATGCAGAAAGGACTGCCCGGAGCAAACAAACCCGAATGCGAGCATCGCACACGCAATGCGGCATGCCGATATCATCGCCGGTTTGCCTCTCTCTCCAGTATCCTGCTGCGCTGCCGCGCAATGAACTCCTGGTCGGGAAATTGTCCGGTACTCACTGCCAGGAACCGCTGATAATTCTCCAGCGCGGGCTTAATTTGATGCATCTTATCCAAAACCACCGCACGCCAGTAGAAATCGGCAGGCTTTTCCTTACCGAGCTTCCTTACCTGGTCAAGCGCGGCCATCGCCTGCGGGTATTGTTCCGAGAGAATCAGGGCGCTCGCGGCATTGTTCCACGCCTCAACGGCATCTGGTTTCGTACGAGCCGCCGCGATAAATTCATTCGCAGCCGCAGTGTAGTCGCGCTTTTCGAGCCGAATCTTCCCGATCGTCATCCGTACGTCGAAGTCGTTCGGATTCGATTGGAGCGCCTCCTGAAGGAGTGGCTCGGCGAGCTGGCCCTGATTGTTCCTCAGGTAAGCCGTGGCGAGCGCAAGCTTGTTGGCCGGCGTGGGCGAAAGCTTCACTGCCGCATCGAACTCGGGCACCGCGTCCGCGGGGCGGTTTGCCTCCAGGTAAATGCGACCCAATTGTTCGCGTGCGCCCGGATCATCAGGGAACTGGTGCAGCAATGGAATAGCGTTATCGGAGTGTTTCGCGTCTATCAGGGCGACAGCTTCTTCGAGCAGGTAGGACTTGAGCTGCGGATCGAGTTCGGCGGCTTTCTGATAATGGAGCAGAGCGTCTTCCACTTTGCCCTGCCGTTCAAGAGTCCGCGCAAGTCCGAGTTCGGCCGGCCCGGACTTCGGATCCAGTCTTACGGCCTGTGCGAAGGCATCGGACGCACCGGCCGTGTCCCCCGTTGCGAACAAAGCCTCCCCTAAATAGCGCTGCGGCCGTGCCTGGTCCGGCTTGGCCTTAGCCGCCGCCCGAAGCGCCGTCGCGGCATCCTCCGGATGGTGGTCGCGCAATTCGAGCATCCCCAGATTGAAATTCGCTTCATACAAATCCGGCTTTAGAGCCAGCACCTGCCGGTAATGGTCTGCGGCGGCTTCGTCCTTGTTTAGCGAGGTTTCGGCCAGCGCCAGGTTAAACAGGGCGAAATAGTTTTTCGAATCCGCTGCAACTGCTTGTGAAAGGAGTTGCTCCGCCTGCTGGTAATCGCCGTGCTCGAGAGCCTGAAGCCCGGCAGTTTGGGGATCCGGTGCAGTACCGGCAAACAAAAGTAGAAAGAGGAACCGCAGGGGGAACAAACGTCAAAACCTGATGAACGTATTGTATCTACTTACCGCGCGATTTCACGTCTGCGCGTGACAATCACCTGCCATGAATAACCCCGTTTGGAGAATGCTCAGGCCACACGCCGCTTGTTCACCGCGGCGGTCGCCTGCTTGTGCAGGTGCGACATGTTCATCCCCGTGATGGCAAGGCAAATACAGCCGATCACAATTAACGGCAGTGTGACCACCGCCCAAAGGATAAGGGAGAAACGTTTGGCGAGCGGCGCGAACAGCCCGAACATAATCAGCGTTCGTGCGGTTACCCATTGGAAGGAGCCGAGATTCCCGGGTGCTTGCGGGATGATGCTGCTGAGACGAAGCAGAACCATCATCGCGAACGACGCTGTCCAGGGTACGTCCAGATCGTTCGCCTGCACTAGCGCATATATGGGAACCACCTGCGCGAGCAAATAAATGCCGCTGACTATGAATGAATAGTAAAGGAAACGCGAGTGGCCGATGAGGTGCAGATCCTCAATCAGGGTGTTGAACCATCGCGGCCACGACCAGCCAAAAACGAGGTCGAGCGACTGCTTCTTCGCGTACATCGCAAACCCGATAATCAGGGCGGCGATGACGATCATGATGCCGAGAACGTATCCGCCCTTAAGCAGCACGCCCGGCAGCTTGCCCATGTGCAGGCAGCAGAAAAAGCAGATCATCAGCCAAATGCCATCAAAAATACGCTCAATCAGGGCGGATGCGAACGTCACGGATAACGGCAAGTCCGTCAGTTTCGATAGCAGGAAGCAACGAATCAGCTCGCCTGCACGCAGCGGCAACACCTCATTCGCGAACAACCCTACATAGATAGCCTCGATGGTCTTCCAATACGGGATGGCTTCAATCGGGGCGAGCATCAGCTTCCACCGCACACCGTGCAGCAGGTAAATGCAGCAATCGGCGACGATCGCGATGAAAACCCATCGCCAGTTCATCTCCTGTACGTCGCCCCAGATCTGGTTGAGGTCCGCGCCTGTAAGCACCCATATGAGGCAGATGAGCGAAATCAGGTTCGTGACGATGAAGATCGTCCACGATCTGATTTTTTTGGAGCGCTCAGCAGGCGTTAGTGCCGTGACATGGGTGCTCAAGCCCCCATCATATCGCCCATCTTTGTACGGGCGGTTAGAGCCAACTTACACGTATAAGCCCATAGCGACCTTGGTCTTGCGAACTGTGTCCTCTGCAATCGGCATCACTCGGCCACGGCTTTCGCTGAGGACGGTGTCGACGTAACAGCGGTCGGCAGTGACGGCCCGGAACTTCTGCTGGATCGGCTCCAGTCGCGCGATCACGGCTTCCGCGACGCGCTTCTTCAAGTCGCCGTACCGAAGACCGGCGAACACTTCTTTGTTCAACGAAGGGTCGCAGGCTTCCGCGATCGCGATCAGGTTCGCGACTCCGGGGCCCATATTCTCCGGATCGACGGCCGGCAGTGAATCCGTCGTCGCGCGGGCAATTTTTTTCTGGACTACCTTCGGCTCGTCGAGCAATCCGATGGCGTGATTCGTGCCCGCAGCCGACTTGCTCATCTTTTGACCGGGGTCATCGAGGCCCATGATGCGTGCACCTACTGTCGGCAGCTTCGTAGCGGGCATAACAAAGTGTTCGCCATAGAGCGAATTAAAGCGCTGCGCAATGTCGCGCGTCAGCTCCAGGTGCTGCGATTGATCTTCGCCCACGGGCACGATACTTGCTTGATACAGAAGAATGTCCGCCGCCATCAACACGGGATAATTCAGCAGCCCGGCCCCAACCGTCTCCTGCTGTTCTGCTTTCGACTTAAACTGAGTCATCCGGTTTAGCCAACCCACCGGCGTCACACAATTCAACAACCAAGCGAGTTCTGTGTGCGCCGGAACGCTCGACTGCACAATAATCGACGAGAGTTGGGCGTCGATGCCGCAGGCTATAAACAGCGCCGCGGTCTGACGGATGTTGGCGAGCAGCTCTTCGGGGTCCTGAAACAGCGTAATCGCATGCAGGTCGACAATACAGAAAATGCTTTCGTATTCGGCCTGAATTTCAGCCCAGTTTTTCAGAGCCCCCAGATAATTGCCTATATGGAGCTGGCCGGTCGGTTGAACGCCGGAGAAAACACGTACCTTCATCCTGTTTCGAATCTCCATGTTAAGTGATCAAGGTGCTGCCTACTCATCACAAGATGAACGTGACCGCTGAAATCGAAAAACTGGTATACGGCGGCGATGGTTTATCGCGCATCGAAGGACAGGTGCTGCTGACGCCCTTCGTGCTTCCGGGAGAGCGAATTGAGGTCACGGCTGCAAGGTCGAAAGGTGGCGTGCTCCGAGCCACCCAAAATCCGACTGTTATCCAAAGCGCTCCGGAACGTGTTCAGCCCCGTTGCGAATACTTTTTCAGGTGCGGCGGCTGTCATTACCAACACAGTAATTACGAATTCCAGGTGCGGCAGAAGATATCCATTCTCCGTGAGACGCTTGCCCGGCTCGGCGGCATCGAGTACGCAGGTGAAATCGGCGCCATCACTGCCGAGCCGTGGTTCTATCGCAATCGCATTCAACTGCACTTCGAGGAGGGCCGCTCAGGGTTTCACCGGCCAGGTTCCCACGCGCTGTGCGGTATTGATCACTGCTACATCTCTTCGCCGCTACTCGTCGACGCAATTCATGCGCTCGCTGAAGCTGTGAAGCAGCCGGAGTGGCCCCGCTTTCTGCGCTCGCTCGAACTGTTTACAAACGAGCGCCATCTGCAGCTCACAATCGTTGAGACCACGCGCCCGATTGCCGCAAGGTTCTTTGAATGGTGTCAGAGCCTTCTGCCCTCCTTTGCGCCCGGTGCGATTGACTACACGGCAGCCGGTCATGCCTTTCAGATCAGCCGTGGTTCGTTCTTCCAAGTGAACCGGTTCCTGGTCGATTCGCTGGTAGCGGAGGCCTTAGGTCAGCGAAACGGCCAGTATGCGGTGGATCTGTATGCGGGTGTCGGGTTGTTCACGTTGCCGCTCGCCTCGCGCTTTGAGTGCGTCGAAGCAATTGAGCGCGGTGGGCCCGCGTATCGCGACCTGGCGGCGAATGCGCAGCGGGTATCCGCGAACATCGCCGCCTTCCGAGGTTCTGCCGAAGAGTTTCTTGCCGGTGTTACCGTCCGACCCGACCTGCTGATTGCCGATCCGCCTCGCGCCGGGCTCGGGAGTGAGAGCGTGGCGGAACTCTTGCGGGTACAACCGTCGAATTTGGTGCTCGTCAGTTGCGATCCCTCTACCCTGAGCCGGGATGCAAAGAAACTGCTAACCGCCTACGAAATCGAGCGCCTTACTTTGGTTGATCTCTTTCCTCAGACATACCACTTCGAAACCGTCATGCACTTGCGGGCGCTTGCGACCCGTTAGCGCAAAGCGCGCGGATGCGCGCCGCGAGTTTACTCAAGAGTACTTCCACCCGGCATCGCAGAGGACCGTCGCCACCGTTGCGTTCTCGGTGAACTTTCCGGATGTCAGCACTTTGATGGCAGCGGCGACGTTTGCGGCAGCAGAGTAACCGACGTACAGACCCTCTCGTTTCGCGAGCAGTTCGCGATATTTCTCTGCCTCCTCATCGCCTATGGCAATCGCGGCATCGATTAATTTTGGCTCCCACAAAGGCGGAATGCGTCCGTAACCTGTGCCTTGCAGCTTATGTTGCGGCTTCGTCACGGGCTTGCCGGCGAGCACTTCAGCGCCCTCGGGCTCGACTGCAACGCAAAGAGTCGGGCTCCGCTGGCGCTTGAAGAATCGGGAAGCGCCGAGGAAGGTCGCACCCGTGCCGACGCAGGCAACAAACGCATCCAGTTGACCTGCCACTTGCTCCCAGATCTCGGGTGCAGTCCCGTGCTCGTGTGCTTCTGCGCAAACTGGATTGTTGAACTGATCCACATAGAAAGCGCCCTGTTCCGCTGCGATCTCCTTTGCACGCGCGATCGCGGCTTCAATATCGGACCCGGTTACCTGTCCTGGCCTTCCGTCCACCTGCGGAATTCGCTCCACACGGACGCCAAGCTGTTCGAGTATCTGGATGCGTTCCGGGCTGTTGCCTTCCGACATGGTCACCGTCAACGGGTGCCCGTATACGGCGCAGACTACCGCCAACGCCGAACCCATGTTGCCGCTGGTCATTTCGACAACGGGCTGGTCTGGCTTCAGGCTGCCATCCCACAATGCACTCTCAATTACGATCTTCGCTGCCCTGTCTTTAACGCTGCCGCCTGGCTGCACGAACTCCGCCTTGGCAACCAGTCGCCCGGGGCCCGCGTGCACGCGGCGCAGATTCAGCAGACGCGTATGGCCGATAAGGTCTAGAACGCTCTGCATTTCCATCATCTTGGCACGTGTGCACTCGGACCTGAGGAGTCTTTCCTAGAAAAAGCTCATATCCTGATACACTCAAGGTTGGAGTTCCCTAGGTGAGGAAGAGCATTTTGCTATCGCTTGCCGCCATTGCGGCTTTAGCCTCGCTGGTGTTTGCCGACGCCACGGAAAACATCCGCAAGGCGCCGGAACTGGCGTTCAAGATCCCGGGTAAACCGGATCAGCTGTTAAGCCAGTATCGCGGCAAAGTGGTGGCTTTGGAGTTTATTTTCACTACCTGCCCGCATTGCCAGGCGGCTTCCAAATACATGACGAAAATGCAGGCCGACTATGGGGCTCGCGGCCTGCAGGTGATTGACGTAGCGATAAATCCGAACGCAGATCTGTTGGTCGAGAACTTCGCCAAGGATATGCAGGTGAACTTCCCTGTGGGTTGGGCGACAGCGGATCAGATGGAAGCATTCATGGGCTTTGGCAATGCCCGGTATGTTGTACCCCAGCTTGCGTTGATTGATCGCCAGGGAAATATTCACTGGCAAACTCCAGCAACCAGCAACGATCCCGCCTGGGAGAAGGTGATGAACCAGGACGCGATTCGGCAGCACATCGAGCAACTGCTGGCACAGCCTGCCACCGCATCCGCCCATCGTCCGCCTACCAAACTGGCGGCAAATAAGAAACCGTCGTAAACACATTTATGCGCCCGTAGCTCAGCCTGGATAGAGCGTTTGCCTCCGGAGCAAAAGGTCGTAGGTTCGAATCCTACCGGGCGTACCAAACATTTTCTTGTCCGGACCGGAGACATAGGTAACAGATTG
>JAFARV010000511.1 GCA_019245255.1 Acidobacteriaceae bacterium
AGGGGGCGGAGTATTCCAGGATAAATCTGAGGAGTAGGAGCTTTTACGAGACTAGGCCAATGTAACCCATCTATAACCCCTATTAAGCACAGGGCAATTGATCAGAAAAGTCCGAGCGTCTACACTGCTGCTAATGCATCGGGTTGAGGCCGTTCTCGATTGGTAGTCCGCCCCTAGCCCGCAGAGTTCAAGCACACAATTTGCCGGATTAATAGCCCCCAGTGGGGCGAGAGGGATTCGTGTATTCCAATATGCACTTGAGTAGCGCCAGGCGGGCAACCTTGCCTTTGTTTTTAAGCTTTTCTTGAGTTTGTTTGTCGCGACTGGATTGTCGCATGGTCAGAATACGATGACCGCGAATCCTTCGACGATCGTATTGAGTAACGGTGCGACGTCCGGAAGCAGCGTGATTTCATGGACGGTGACGTCCCCGGGCGTGGTCTCCGTCATCCTGGTCGACTCGAACGGAAATCGCTACGGCGGTGGCGGGACTACCGGGTCCGATACAGTCACCATCTCTCAGTCGACGACCTTTTATCTGAAAGACGCCTCCACCGGAATACCGCAGGGCAGTGTGTCAGTAGCTGTAACGGTTGCATCTCCGCCACCGCCCCCGCAGTGGCCAAAGGTCTTTATCGATTCGCCGAGTGGAACGGTGTGCGGCGGAAGCATTTATGCGCAGGGCTGGGCGATTGATTCGAAGATGCCCATTAGTTCCGTCGTGTTGCAGTTAGACGGTCAACTGATCGGGAATGCGGAGTACGGGCGCGCGCGACCCGACGTTTGCGGTGGAACCAATTCGGTTTATCCGAATTATCCGGGGTGTCCGGCAGTGGGATGGAGTTTGGGAATACCTCATTTTCTGCCGCCAGGAAACATCTCGCCCGGTGCTCACCAATTGACGGCAGTCGCAACAACAATCGATGGGCGGCAGCAGACCGCAACAGCCAATTTTTCAGTACCGTCGGGTACCGCGAGCATCGCTCCGCCGAACGCGACGGGAGCCGTGTGGCAGGGGACGGCACTACTGACTGGATACGCTGTCACCGCGGGCGTTTCCTCCATTGTCATCTCCGCCGATGGTGCGCAGTTGGGGAGTGCAACCTATGCGCCGGCGGGCGCCGGCGAGTACCAATACGCATTTTCACTCAACACGACGACGCTCAGCAATGGCCGGCATACGATCGGTGCAACGTTGACGACGACTGACTCGCCGCCATATTGCACGACGCAGTTTTTTGAGATTGACGTGTTGAACGCGGTCGGGAGTCCGGGCGCCACGGCAGCAAACAATCCCGCAAAGCAGTACGTTTACTTTGATCAACACGTTGCAACAGCCGTGAATGGAGCACATTAGTAATGGTTAAGACATCTACATCTCTCGATCAGAGACTTTCTGCGTCCAGCGCTGCAGCAATGCCGGCACTGACGCCAGCAGGACACAATTCGTCCGCACGTAGGGTCGCATTCAAGGTTGGAGTGGCGCTTACGCTGCTCTTCGGGTCCGTGACTTCAGCAGATACACCTGCTCCGCCGAGTGCTCCTCAAAGGGGGATGGTCCCGTTTGGTTCCTACGCGTTTGACAAAGTAGAGTTCATCAATCTCCAGAACGGAATACTCAGCTACAACATCCCACTCACAACAATGCCACTTGGTCGGGCAGGTCACACATTGTCCATTTCTGCGAGATACAGCTCGTCTATCGCGGATTATTATTATTACACCCAGCAGCAGGGCGTTCAGACAGTGGGCGGCTGGGGGATGGTTACCAGTCCGTACGGCGGGTGGCATATCGGCCCAGAAACCTACACACTCTACCTGGCTCCCGCGCAGGCGACGTGCCCAGGGACTAACACCACACTAGCGACTTACAACTTTTTTGTCATTGGCCCGGATGGGAGTAGCCATGGCCTGACTCCTTACCAAGGGTGGGATTTGATGCAGTTTGTCAATCCCGGCGCGGATAGCAACGCCTGCACGGGCCAAAAATTGCCAAACCCGGAGCTCTTCTACACGACCGATGGTACTTATATACGTGTTCTAGTCGATCGGACTTCGAACCGCTTTAAAGTCTTGCTGAGAGATGGGGGTGTCCAATCGGGCAAATTCTCGCCGACAGTGGGCATCGTAGGGACTGTCGATACCGTGCAGGACCGAAATGGAAATTCCATCTCAATTTCGCTACAGAGTGACGGACAGACTCTCGTGCTGACAGATGACGTTGGAAGGTCTATCACTGTTGGTCCAACGCAAATGACTAAGACAGGGGCGAATGGGAGCACATTGACATGGACGTACACGAGTTCGCAGACGTCGACGTTCACTATAAATCCCCCCTGCCCGATCTCGACGGGATGTCAGTCAGTAATCGCCGGTGGTATCGACACGTTAACCATTCCGGCGAGCTCCGGGAGCTTGGCGTACCGGTTCTCGTACAATACGCAAAATGGAGAACTGCAAACCGTCACACTACCGTCCGGGGCATCAACCCTGTATACATTTCTGAGCACAACCCTCATCGTGGGGAACCCGATTGTCAGTAAAGTTGTTACTTGGGTAGACACCAGTGATGGCGGAAACGTTACTCGCCGTGAACCGTGGTCGTATGATTTAGCGAACAGCAGTCATCCCTGCAGCACAAATGTAACGAAGCCCGATGGTGGTATCGAGAGTCAGTATTTTCCATGTTGTAACGTATCAATACCAACCTTATCGGGGCAGATAATTACAGATGTCCAACCTAACGGCGACCGCGTAGAATATGGCTATCAAAATAACGCGCCATTGGACCCGTATGGCGCCGGCACAGTGCCGGCGGATAGATCCCAAAATCCGTACCTGCGATTTACGGTCCACGTCAAAGCACTTGGCGGCTCACCTTCCGTGGCTGCTGTTACGGAGTATCGCGTCGATAAAAACGGGAACATCGTAGCTGCCACGAGCTATGACTGGGTTCCCTATTCCAATATTCAACATGATGCTAGCGGAATGGTGACCGGATACACTGCCAGCCAGGTCATTAGAAGTACCGCCAGCACGTATCAATATGGGACAGTTACGGCCGGCGACGGATCGGAACAAATAAACGACCAGGCCAATGCCTATTGGAACCCAAGTGCTCCGGCTCTTCTCGACTTGGTCACCGATCAGACGATAACCGGCTCAGGAACAGGCTCCGTTGCTCAGTACGTTTACGACGCAAAGGGCAATCCCACACAGGAGGCACACTGGGATTCCACGAAGGTTAGTCCCGCGCCGGCAGCGCTCAGCACCGCGAACGCGTCCGTTACGCAACGGACCTTCGACCAGTACGGAAATCTGACGAGCGAGACGGATCCGAACGGAAATGTAGTTTCCTATCGGTATGATGCCAATAGCCTCTATCCTACAACTAAGCTTCAGGCGGGCGCAGCGTTGACGTACACCTGGGATTTCGCGACCGGCCTGATGTTCACTAAACTCGATCTGAACGGTGTTGCGGCGCAATACGGGTATGATCCGCTTGGGCGGCTTACATCGGTTCAGGAATTCTCTGCAAACGGTCCTCCAAGCAGGACCACCAAGACCACGTACGATGACGCGAACCGGCGGGTCACAGTGGCGCGGGACAGAGATGCTCTAAACGACGGGCTTTTGGTGAATGTCACTACTTATGACGAACTTGGCCGTGTGGCGTTGACTCAGCAACTGGAGAATGCGGCTACGCAAAACCCGACGGACCCGACGGCCGGGATCAAAGTGCAGACGAGATACCTATATTCAGGGAGCAATCTGTATAAGCTGGTGTCGAATCCGTACCGGGCGGCGACGTCCAGCGTGGCGGGCGGCGAGTCGACGATGGGCTGGACCGTTACCACCTATGACCAGGAAGGCCGGCCGGTTTCGGTGCAGAGCTTTGGCGGGAGTGCGTTGCCGGCTGCTTGGGGCGGAGGCAATACCAATAGTTCCGGTTCCATAGCAACGTCATATTCGGCGCAAAACACGACAGTCACGGATCAGGCCGGTCATGCGCGCATGAGTACGGTGGACGGCTTGGGACGTCTGGTGCAGGTGATCGAGGATCCGGCAACATCGGGTTTGACGACAAAGTACGCGTATGATGTGCTGGATGACCTGACGAGCGTGAATCAGTCGGGCCAGATGCGGACGTTCGTTTACGATTCGCTGAAGCGGCTTACTTCGGCGGCGAACCCCGAGAGCGGAACGGTGCAGTACATCTACGACGCCAACGGAAATGTCTTGAGCCGCACGGATGCAAACGGCAAGGTAACCGGATACAGTTACGATGCGCTGAATCGAGTGACGAGCAAGGCGTATTCGGACGGGACTCCGAGAGTCACTTATGTGTACGACACAGTGCGCTTCGGTGAGCTGTCGGAAGTAGCAGTACAGAATGGGCCGGTAACGGATTACACAAGTTATGATGGCTTGGCACGGGTAACGGGGAGCACGCAGACGGCCGGCGGGCAAACGTATAATTTTTCATACACATATAACCTTACCGATCAACTAACGTCGGAGACTTATCCGTCGGGTAGAACGGTGAGTTTTGCCTATGACGGGGCGGACCGG
>JAFARV010000744.1 GCA_019245255.1 Acidobacteriaceae bacterium
GGTTCACCTTCTTCGGAAGGTATTTCGTCACTCTCTCCTCCTGTTAGTACTGCCACAGGCCGCTCTTCGGTCCCCGCTACTTTCGCCTCCTGCAGCCGGACGTTAGCAACGAAACGGTAGCCCCGTCTCGGAACCGTCTGGATGTAGTGCTGCTCGGTCGATGGGCTCTCGCCAAGCGCCTTGCGCAACAACGAGATGTTGTAGGATAGGTTCGCCTCCTCGACGAAGCTATCCGGCCACACCGCCTGCATAATCTGTTCTTTCAGAAGAAGCCGGCCGTGATTCGCAACGAGGTAAGAGAGCAGTTCAAAGCCCTTAGGCGTAAGGGGGATTGATTCTCCCTCCCTCAAGAGCCGCCGCTCCGCCGGTTCGAGCCGAAAGGGGCCGAATTCGTAAATGGCAAGTGTTTTCAGCGCCATACGTATACTCGCGGACCCCCCTCGACCCAACTTTGGATTTTATTTGGAGATTCTTTGGCGGTTTTTAAGGATTACAACGGTCGACCTCAACCAGTATGGCCTAGTCCGGGCCTTCGCAGCAGATCCTTGGAGGCTTCGGACGAAAACCGGTCGCCATCGAGTCGGGCCGGTTTAAAACCCAGGAGAACAAAACATGAGAAACCTACTTGTTATCGCATTTGCTGCCATCACTCTCGGAGTGGCCGCGACGCCTTCCTTTGCACAGAAGCCGGAGATTGTTTTCAATCTCGCAGTTCAACCGAAATTCGCCGCTTGCCTTGGCGTACCGGGCAAACCCCGTCCGTACGCTCAGGTGATCGTACAGAGAGGTGAACTGAACGACGTTCTGCTTCTGCGGGCAACGAACTTGAAACCGAACCTCGGATTCGACCTGTTTACGATCGAGAATACAAACTTACTGCCAGACGGAACACCCGATCCAAATTTCAAAAATTTTGGGCTGGCCTGGTACCAAACGGACGTTCAGGCGGACTCGGACGGAAATGCTGAAGTGGCAATCAAGACAATTCTGCTCGATCAGATCTTCGGCTTCGATCCGGCGGCCTCGTTAGAACCGACGCATACATTCCACGTTGGTTTCTGGTTCAACAAGCCGGAGGATGCTGCGGCATGTGGCTTTAACCCAGCGGCGCCGACGCCCTTTAACGGAGAACAGAATGCCGGGCCGAACGCTATGATTTCCGTACCTAATGACACCACCCGTCTTGGGCCTCTCTGCACCAACCCAAAGAAAGAGGGAGATAAGTTCGTTTGCGTTGAATAACTTAGCAGTGCGATTGTAGATTCGCTCCGGCAACGCGCGTTCGTGGTCCTGCTTCTGTGGTTTACTGCACGGGAGTGGGACGTGGACGCGCTTCGGCGACTGCGGGACGGTGGTTCGACTGAGCGATCCGTGCATGCGCCACGCGGTAAAGCGTGCGCCGCGGGTTCGCGTGTGTAAATCCTAAGGCCGCCATGGCACCAAAGCCGCCCGGCATACTTGGGTCCGCTACAATTCTTATGATGAAAAAGCTGGTAATTGTCCTCTTCGGCGCGCTTCCGTTCGTCGCGCAACCCGCCATCCGGCTCGCGGACGTTCGCAAAATCTACATCGAGAAAATGAGCAACGACCTGGATGAGTACCTGCGCGCTGCTATCTCCAAAAAATTCCACCAGCGGATTTCCATTGTTCTCGACAGGTCGCAAGCCGATGCGATTTTGACGAGTCCCCATGCCGGTGCTCAGCAGACAGAAAGAGCGACCGTCGACCTTATGGATCCAAGAAATCAGGTTGTGCTCTGGAGCGGATCGGCGGGAGATCGCAGCGCCACCTGGCTCGAGTTAAGGCATGGTGGCGAACAAAAGGTCGCGGATCACCTCATTGGCGAGCTCAAGAAAGCTATGGAACACTGATATCAGTAAGTTGTTTGCGTCAAATCTCGAGTGCCGAGATGGTACGAATGCGAATGAAGCCGATGCTAGTGAAATGGATTTCCGTCTTTCCTGCATTGACCGGTGCGATTACAGCAAGCGCTCATGAAAAACCGACCACACCGTGCTCGCTTCAAGAACCGTCAACCGGTGTCGCCGAAGTCATAACCGCTGACCAGAGCGTTCAGTGTTACCAGAACGGAAAATGTTCCTCCCTGCCGATTCATCCCGGTGATGCCGTTCTCGTTTACCGTACTGAGAATGGCTGGACGTGTGGATACGTCAGCAGGTGGGGCGTCGGAGCGGGACCTGCGTGGCTGCCCGACGGTGATCTTCGCGCTGTACAGGTGGATGCGAATCCTTCGCTTTCCGCGTGGCTGGGTACGTGGACAAATGGCGAGGACCAGATCAAAATTACGCAATCAACGACCGCGGGCGAACTCGACGTGAGCGGATCCGCTGAATGGCACGGGCGCCCGGGTGTTGTGCACACAGGGGCATTCAAAGGCCACGCTGAACCCTCGGGTAATCGACTGCATGTTGCTGAGGGGACAGAATCTTATTCGTGCAGCGTGGATTTGACATTGCTCGGGAAATTCCTTCAAACCAGCGACAACATGAACTGCGGCGGCGCAAACGTCCGTTTCGGGGGGCTTTGGCGTAGGGCTTCTGAGGAACCCGCGCAAAACGGGCCCGGTAATAAGCGTGCCCCGCAAAGAGCAGCGGGTTCCTTCCCCTGCCTCGGGGCGCGCATCCGTGCCCTTTGCGCTTCTGAGTAGCCAACGACGAATTGCTGAGCCGTTTTTGAGCCTGACCGCCAGCATCTGCTCGGGAGGTCAAAGCCTTGCCACGCGGCTATCATGTTCGCAATGGAGGCTCCATTGGTGCGCCGCGCCAGTCTCGAGGATATTGCACAACTCGCGTCAATGTGTCACAGCTTGTGGCCCGACGGCAGTATTCAGGAGCACGCCCGTGAATTGTCCCGCCTTCTTACGGTTACTGCTTCTCTTATGAACCGCAGAGAACTGTTTCGTTCCATGGCCGCCGCAGCAGGTGCGGCGATCACGGGAGTTTCGTGGAGGGCGACCCGGACGGGAGCCTTCAGCGCGTCCCAGGGCGCCGCCTATCGGCCCTGGCGCGAGGCGTCCGAAAGCTCCGGTCTGTATCGCGCGTTGCACGCAGCTATCCTGGCCGCGAGTCCACACAGGCACACGAACCGCGGACCTTTCCAAAGCCATCGAGCAGTGGCGGGGAGCGCACTCGACGCCATAAGCCGCCTCAATTCGGAGCCGGACCAAATCCACGTAAGGTTCTGGACCGAATCGCCGCAGCAAATCAGAGAATTGATGATTGCGGCTGCACAGGCCGTGATCGCAGACCGGCAACAGAACCGTGACAGCGCGAGCTGGTTTCGGCCAACGCCCGAGGCGATAGCGCTGCACCGCGATGGCACCACCATCGACGCGCAGGGGTTGTCGCCCGTGATGA
Organism: Acidobacteriaceae bacterium; assembly: GCA_019245255.1. Lineage (GTDB taxonomy): Bacteria > Acidobacteriota > Terriglobia > Bryobacterales > Bryobacteraceae > Bog-105. Next base: position 3,378 of record JAFARV010000744.1, read on the forward strand.
CTACCGTCGCGAAACTGCTGCCGGGGCCTTCAGACTCGTTCGCCGATCGTGTATTTCTTAAAAGGACCCGCGAGGTGTATTGCGGCCCAGGCGCGATCTTTGGGACGATCCTCGTGAAGGCGCCATGCAGCAAATCGGCCCGCGTTTGCGTGGGCCGCCTGTGGCAGCGGATGCACTTGTGGGGGACGGCGCACGGGATCGCGATGCAACCGATTAACCAGATCCACGAGCGTATCGACCGGGAAGCAACCAGTCGCGCATCGACGACGTTCACACGCGATTTGAGCAATCTAATCGGCGAGCCCGAGTGGCGCGGCGTTTTCAGCTTCCGCATGGGCTACGCACAAAGGCCGGCGCTTCCGAGTCCGCGTCGCGATTTGGCCGCCTGCTTGATTTAGGCAATCATCGGTTGAGGGATGAACCGGCTCTACGAAGTCACGGACACGCTGCTGGTCTGGCAGACGATCGGCTGTCTCATCGGGTTATGCGTGTCCGTCCTGCTCGCCCTGCTCGTGAAGGCGTCGTGGAGCTTCAAATCCCAGCGTCGGCCGGGCGTCGCGCTGAGCGTGGCCTTGGCAGCGCAAAGGACGCGGATGCGCGCCCCGAGTCAGTGAAAGAAACCCGCGGCTGTTTGCGGGGCGCACTTGACACCGCGGCCGTTTTGCGCGGTTTCTTGCTTGTCTGGAACGTCGGTGGACTGGGCAACGCTTTACTGATCATCGCCGGCTACGACTACCAGTCGGTCGCCGCAAAGACGACATGCGCGGCAGGCTACACCGGACTCTGTTTCTTGACGTGGTCCGTGCTGGGTGTGTGGGGTCTGCACAGCGACGGCCCGGCGCGCACGTTTGCGCACCACACTCTCAGATTTATAGCTCTGATTTCGGGGCTGGTTCTGACAGCATGGCTGTGGATCGACGCCGTGGGTGCAAACGCACCCCTTTCCCGCACAGCGATTCGTGTCGCTGCCGAGGCCGCGCTCTACGCGCTTGTTCTGGCCGGCGTGGCTTCGGCTCTATTCCCGTCGCGGGGCAGACCGTCGCAGATGGTCCGTATCTGCGCTGGGGTGACACTGTTCGGAACTCTCGGGCCGCTTGCAGCCATCGCGCAGATTCCCGTTTTCGACGTGCTGCCGCAAACACTGCGTGCAGCCATTTCCGTGTATGCGGAACAGTCGGTCAACTACGTAGCGGTGGCAGCCTTCCTTTTGCTGGCGCGATTGCGTTACACCGACACGCTGGTCGAGCAGGGGTTGCGTGTGGTAAGCGCAATCGCGGCCGCTTCGCTCCTGTGGACCGCCGTACATACGGCCGTTCCTCCAGGCGCTGCCCTGGCCGTGGCGGTGGTGACGGCGACTGCAGCTGTCGTACTGGCTGCGCCATTCTTGAATACCGCCCTGCGGCGCCTGACAGAGCGCATCTTTCAGCAGCCCGACTTTGACGCGGAACTCAACGCACTGACAGAGGCAATTCGGGAACTGCCCTCCAAACATGAGGTATTTCAACGTGCCGAGCCGCTTTTGCAGCGAGCCTTCCCAGCCACGCAGATCCGGCTGCTCTCCTTTGAGACGTTCGCGCATAATTCCCCCGACTCGCGAATGGTGTTCGAGCGCGAACCGGGTTCGGGCGCATTTTCGATCGATAGCTTCGCTGCCGATGCGCTGGTTCCTGTAAAGGAGAACGGACATGCCACCTACGCCGTTGCCCTTGCGCGGTCCAAAGACCAACGTGGATTTCTCGCCTCCGAGGTCGCGTTTTTATCGGGAGCCGCGGCATGCATCTCCTCGCGGTTGCAGGCGCTGGCCGCCGAGAGGCTACGGCGTCAAATGATCGAAGCAGAGCTGCGCGCCTTGCGCGCCCAAGTCAATCCGCACTTCCTGTTCAATGCGCTGAACACCATTGCCGATTTAATCGTCGTCGATGCGGCCAAGGCCGAGCGGATGACGGAGCGGCTCTCGGAGGTTTTTCGATATGTGCTGACCCACAGCCAGGAAACAACCATCACCGTACGGCAGGAGATCGACTTCGTGCGCCGGTATCTGGAGATCGAAGAGGCGCGGTTTCGCGAGAGGCTTCAGGTGGCGATCGACGTGGCGCCTGAAGTACAGGAGATGCAAGTGCCCGCCCTCATCCTGCAGCCCATCGTGGAGAATGCGATCAAGCACGGCCTGGCGCCGAAGCTCGAAGGCGGAAGTATAGTGATTTCCGCGGCCCGGCGCGATTCTCGCCTGCTGCTGACCGTGGAGGACACCGGGATAGGCCTCGCGCGGCGCGCCACTACACAGAACTCGCGCGGAAGCTTGCGCTCAACCGGCACCGGGCTGGCCAACTCGATGCAGCGGCTGCGCACGCTCTATGGCGAAGAGGCAAAGCTCATCATGGAATCCCCGGATTCGCGCGGTTGCCGGGTCACGATTCAAATTCCGGAGTCGTCCGCATGCGCGCGCTGATTGTGGATGACGAAGCGTCGGCGCGCTCGCGGCTGAGACGCCAGTTAGCCATGTGTCCACACATTGCGATTGAGGGCGAGGCCGACAACGGAATCGCCGCCCTCGACCAGATTCTCGCTCTGAAGCCGGAACTGGTGTTCCTGGATATCCAGATGCCTGGAATGACCGGCTTCGAGGTCTTACGGAACCTGCCGCCGGAACTGGATCGTCCGCACGTTGTCTTCGTGACCGGATTCGATGATCACGCGCTCGCCGCCTTTGACGCTGATGCCATCGCGTACCTGTTGAAGCCGGTGCAACAGGACCGGCTGATACAGGTGGTGGAGCGGATCGAACGCCTGCACGGCCGGTCTTCTAGCGAAAAACTCGACCATGTGGCGGCCGCGCTGTCACCCCCCATGCGGCAGGTAGTAGTGCGCCACGCCAACCGTTTCCTCCTCTTGCGCCCCGAAGACATAGCGTTGTTCCGTTGCGAAGACGGCATCACGCGTGCGTTCACCTCCGCCGAGTCCTACTCGGTCAATCTTCAGATTTCCGAACTCGAAGCTGCTTTGTCGGGCGAGCAGTTCTTTCGCGCGTCTCGCGCCGACTTGATCAACCTTTACCGCATCCGGGAAGTTCGGCCGTTTCTAAAGAGCACGTTTATCGTTGTCATGAACAACGCGGCCCGCACGGAAATCCAGGTAGGTGAGCGGCGCGCGAAAGCCCTCAGGCAGAAAATACCTGGACTGTGAAGTGCGCTTTGCCCGAAAAGCGCATGCACCAGGAACCGAGCGTGTGATTCCGAGGCGTTGCTCATCCGAGGCCACTCCGAAACAGCGGTCTCCACGCCTCAAATAATTCTTCCCCGAGTGGAGTAGAATTAAAGCGTGGACGGATACACACCTGCCCAAGCGGCCGCTGTAACGGGTTTGCCCTTGGCTGCGGTTCACAAAGCGATCGACAACCGCTTGATACGCCCCCGGTCTGCCCGTTCACGCGGAAGCGTTCGACGGTTGCTCACAAAGGAACACTTGATCTACCTGCAACTGGAAGCGGAAGGCCTGCGATTGTTGCCTGTCGGGACCCGGCGAGAGATTGCGGAATCCATTCAGCGGTCCCCGAACGTGGACATGATGGCAATTGGTAACGGGACAGTGCTTTTGGTTAAATGCAAGGGCGCCCGCCGCAAGGTGGAAGGCCAGTTGAAGCAGCTTGCCCACATCGAAGAGATGGTCGTCAGCGACCCGGAGATCATGCGTGGAACGCCGGTCTTTAAGGGCACGCGGATTCCCGTGGACCTAGTGGCTGACATGCTCGCGCAGGGTGCAACGGGGGAGGAGATTCTGAAAGGCTATCCGACCCTTAGCGAGGAGAAGATTGCCATCGCTCCGTTATACATGCGTGCGTTTCCACGGCGAGGACGCCCCAGCCGTGGCCCTTGGCAGGGGAAAAAGGCGAAGGGTCGAAAATCCTATCCACTAAGCACTTTGCCCGGGAGTGCATGAGGTTTTTGATCGACGAATGCCTACATGAGTCGCTGATTGGAGTCGCTCGCGGTGCCGGTTTCGAAGCAACCCACGTCAACCATTTGGGTTTGAGCGGCAAGCCGGACTGGGAACTGGCCGCGCGAATAGTTAAGGATGAATTCACGTTCGTCACTAACAACCGCATCGACTTTATGCGGCTCTTCCGCAAGATGGAATTGCACGCGGGCCTGATCATAATCGTTCCGAACGTTGTGCCAACCGCCCAGCGCGCCATGTTCCAGGCGGCTATTTCATACTTGGGAGGGAAAGAGCTGATCAATTCGGCAATTGAAGTGAGCTTGGAAGGCAATGCTGTGAAGTGTGTGGAGTACCCGCTACCCCGAAGTTGATTCCCCGGACAAGCGGCATAACAGGCGCTTCACACCGGGAAAACGCCTTTGTGGCGCATTTGCAGCCTGGAAACGAGCTGCTGCCCCGATCTGCAACCTCCCGTGTCACGATCTCCGCTGGCTTGCGGCGCAACGCCACATGATGTAGACTGTTGTCAGTTATTGAGGGGAAGGTTTGAGCAAACCGGCGGACTCCACAGCAATATCGTTGATCGTCCGAACAGCTTAGAAAAGGGGTAACTTCGGGATGCGCTTCCTATCAGTTCTTCGCCTTCGACTGCGATCACTGTTTTTCAGAACGCGAGTCGAGCAGGAACTCGACGACGAACTCCGCTACCACTTGGATCGAGAACTGGAACGGAGTCTCGACGCTGGAATGACTGCCGAGGACGCTCGCTACGCTGCCTTGCGAACCGTCAAAGATGTCGAGCAGCGGAAGGAAGAGTGCCGCGATATGAGAGGCGTGGTTTCACTCGACAACATCACGCAAGATTTCCGATACACACTGCGCCAGCTTCAAAAAAATCGCGGCTTTGCGTGTACCGCCATTTTCGTTTTAGCCCTCGGCATAGCTGCCACGGTCGCTTGCTTCGGCTTCGTTGAGGCAGCGTTGATTAAGCCCCTGCCGTATCGGGATCAATCGCGGCTGTTCGCGGTGTTCGAGTCGTCGCCCGGCGCCCCGCGCAGTTGGCTCTCATACCCTGATTTTGAAGATTGGAAGAAGTTAAACAAGGCCTTCGAGAGTATAGAGGCATACGCGCTCAATGGCAGCTTCACTCTCAGCACTCCTGGCGGAGCGGAACAGGTGCCCGGAACACGAGTGAGTGCCGGTTTCTTCCGCACGCTGGGCGTGATCCCCGTGCTCGGTCGGGACTTCCGCCCGGACGAAGACACGCCAGCGGCGATGAGAACGGTCGTACTCAGTTACGCAGCCTGGCAGAAACGCTTCAATGAGGCGCGTGACATACTGGGCCGCTCGGTAACATTAAACGGGGATCCGGCTGTCATCATCGGAGTGCTCCCGAAGAGTTTTCAGTTCGCCCCATATGGCGGTGCCGAATTCTGGGCGACTCTTCGCTCCACGGACGCATGTGAGCAGCACCGCAATTGTCACAACCTGATCACCATCGCGCGGCTGAAGGGTGGCCTCGCCGTCGAAACAGCTTCCGCAGATATGAGATCGATCGCACAACTTCTTCGGCGACGGTATCCCGATAGTAACCGCTACTTCGGTTCGGCAAATCTAGTGCCATTGCGCGATTTCATTGTTGGCGACGTTCGTCCCATATTGCTGGTTTTGCTTAGTGGAGCGGGCGTTCTCCTGCTAATTGCATCTGTGAATGTCACCACACTACTCCTGGCGCGTAGTGACAAACGTCGGCGGGAGATCGCGTTGCGTGCCGCGATTGGCGCGTCGTCTTCGAGACTTTTTCAGCAGTTTGCAACTGAGGGGTTTGCGCTCGCATTCGCTGGGTGCATGATCGGATTGGCCTTTGCTGGACTGACTATTCGCCTTCTGACGAGCATCATTCCAACCGCGAAAAGCGAAAGCATGCCGTACTTGCGAGACGCTAGCCTGAACGCAACCACGCTTGCTTTCGCCTGTGCCGTCGCGTTTCTGGCGGGCCTACTATTCTCCGTTATTCCGATTGTCCGCGGCTCCCGTTCGGAGATGATAGATGGGCTGAAAGAGGGAACGCGCGGGAGCACCCGAACGAGTTG
>JAFARV010000951.1 GCA_019245255.1 Acidobacteriaceae bacterium
AACGTCTGATTCCAGGCGGATGATGCCATTGCGATCCACCAGGGCGGCGCCGGTATACAGGAATTGCCGCTCGAGTGTTCGCATCGTGTCCAGGAGGTCAGCACGATCCTGCGATCGGACGCTTGGGCTGGACAGCAGATGCGCGGCAGTACGCGTGATAGCCGAGGCTTGCAACGTGTGGGCATCACCCACACGTTCGCTGCGCCAATTAACGATTTGCTCCAGCTTGATTTGCGCAATGGCAGTGAGTTCCTGGCTGACCGCGGCTTCCATGGCTGCCCGCTGCCGGACGTAATAAAAACCGGTAGCGGCGATCATAGCCAGGCCAACCAAGGTGAGCGAGGCGATCAGTATCCGGCCATGGCCGGAGGTATTTCCGTCATCCACGGTGGCCGGGGGTCAGACGGCCATTAAATCCTACCCGGACTATTCCCCATAGGATTTAATGGCCGTCTGACCCCCTTCACACACCCCCCTTCACCCCCACAGTTACACGTTGTTTACCGATACAAGCTTCAGTCGAATGGCGTGCTGTATCAGCTCGGCCGTTGTGGACACGCCCAAGACCTCCATCATTTCGTACTTGTGCGACTCCGCGGTCCGGGGCGAAATTTGCAGGATGGACGCGATTTCCTTCATTGTCCGTCCTTCTGCAATCAGTTGTAAAACCTCGCGTTGGCGCGCGGTGAGCCGTGTCTGCAGGGGCTCGGGCTGATGAAGTCCTTTTGCTTCGATCAGGACGCTGAGCAGATCCTTGGCAATCAGCGGCGTGAGATAAGCCCGTCCCTTCGACACTTCATGAATGGCATTGATCAGCTCTTCGCCTGCTGACGTTTTCAGCAGGTATCCGAGGGCACCTGCACGAAATGCCTCGACTGCGAGCTGCGGCTCAGCATGCATGGTAAGCATGACGACCTTTGTTTCGGGTCGCAGGTTCGTGATCTGGCGCGCCGCATCAACTCCGTTCAGCATCGGCATGGAGATGTCGGCTACGACCACCTGTGGACGGAGCTCTGCAACCGCTTTGAGGAGCTCCCTCCCGTCGTGAACGACTCCGACCAGATCAAAGGAGTCCTTCAGTAAAGCACGCAAGCCCTCAACAAACATCGTGTGGTCATCGGCAAGGAGTACCCGTATCAGTGCCATCCGAAGCTCTTACCGCAAAGACCGGCTTCGCATCAATCATTCTATTAGAAATGTTACAGAGGCGTCAGATTTTTTGGTGATTTAGAGGCGTATTGCAAGCTTTAGAACCTAATTGGCTGGCAAAGTCTCCGAATACTGTGCTTTCAGCAAGATGGAAGGAGGAAAGGCCGGTGCGGGATCACGAGTCGCGGCGCTTCAGGTCTGACCTGATCGGGGCGGAAACAAATGTTTTCCCATCGACCGCGCACCGAATGGCGTGAACGAGTTCTTCTCCGGCATTCTCTTTGAGAACATAGCCGGCAATTCCGGCCTCAAACGCGGACTTAATGATTTCCGGGTTGTTCATGACCGACAGAATAAGTACTTTGTCGCAGTAGCCGCGCTCGAGTATTTGCCGGCTAGCCTCGATTCCGTTCAGTTCCGGCATGCTGATATCGGTAACGATCACATCCGGCTTTAGTTCCTGGGCTGCAACGACGAGGGCGATTCCATTCCCGGCGGTAGCAACAATGTCGAACTCTCGACCCAACAGCGCGCACGTCTCCTGAAGCAGGTCGGAATTGTCGTCGCCAAGAACCAGACGGACCCGTGAGCCAGTTAACGGCATGTCCCACAAGTCCGTCGTTTTGCGAATCGGAGGAGTCGATCGCAGCATCGCATATGCCACTAATGCCAATTAAATGTCGCCTCAGCGAGCTCGCGGTATCCGGAATATTCCGGACCGGTGACACGTTGTACTAGCACCTGGATCGAGCCAAGTCATTCTGTTAGTGGGATTTGAGGTGTTTCGGCCGGTCTCGAATGCTCCAGTTTGGCAGCGGGATGACGCCGTAAATTCCCTATCACAAAACCGCGCTATCCCGGATGCTTTCGGGGGTCGAACGTACCTTACTCTGATCGTGTGAGGCAAACCATGTTGTCCCCCTCAGTATCCGGACGAGACCTGAAACGCGCAATTGTGCGCCTTCGGCACCAGCTCTTTCTAATTGACGAAGCGATTGCTGCTCTTACTCAGTATCGGCAGCTGCGCGACTGCTCACGGGAAAGCCATCCGCGCAATCCAAAGCCGCGGGCCGATCGGCGTGCCAGCGCCCAGCAGGTGACGTTATGAAAGCCGCGAACGCCATGCTTAAAATGCGCCCTGAAGATGAACCGTACAGCGTGAAAAGAATTCTCGTTGGGGGAAGGAATGCGCAGACTCGCTCATTCCTTCGCGACCTGCTGTCCTCCTGGGGCTACACGGTTGTCGAGGCGGTAAACAGTGAACACGCGCAAGCGATAATCGACCAGCTTCAGAATGCGATCGATTTGATGATCTGGTGCTCTGATGCGAATCAAGAACAGCGGAACCTGGAACACTGGCCTACAGACAGGCCACAGATCCCATTGCTTACCGTGAGCTGCGATAACGCACGGGATCGCGAAGGCCTGGCGGGGCAGCTGCCTCTACAAGTTCGGCTGGCACTTGAATCCACGCTGGGCGGTTCGGTGAGCGTTATGGTCGTCGATGAGGACGAATCAGAACGCAACCTTCTCGCCACTCTGCTCGAAACTGCCGGCTATCGGGTGACGCAGGCCGCAAACGGCAGGACTGCGCTCGCACTCCTGGCACGGAATTCGACAAGACTTGTACTTACCGATATCGTTATGACTGAGCTGGATGGCTTGGAGCTGATTCATCAAGTCCGGAAGCATCATTTGACAACCAGGTTAATTGCCATGTCGGGAGGTCCGAGAGCGGACGGTTACCTCTCAGTGGCGCGATTGATGGGGGCCGAGGCTACATTAAAAAAACCGTTGAACGTGGATCAACTTCTTCAAACCCTTCGAAATCTTTCGACGAAAACCGACGCGTGACGCGGAGCGCTTGCTATCGATTTACTTTGCTGCCAGCCAGACTTGCCTGTCGTGCCCGGTCATCTCCAGGTAACCGACGCCGTGCACAGGCGCACCTTCCAGGGTCCCCGAATAGTTAACCGCCCCCTCCCAGTAGCTTGGGGTTACACCGCTTACATTAAACAGTTCCTGATTTCTGAGCGCAGGCGTCTCGTTAAGCTCGAGTCGTAATTCGGGTACCGATATGTGCCATTCGATCGGATAACGCACATGCGACGACGCACTCTGCCACTTTGCTGCAGGCTGAAGCAGGAACGCGCTCGCCGGAAGAAACAGCGCTTCGTTATTCGCTTGAACGTATGTTCCGGATGAATAGATCGTGGCCTTGCCGGATTTGTCACGTACGCGGTAAAGCATCAGCTCCCGATTATTATCGAGCTGAATCGCAAACCAATCCCAACCCTCAAGACTGCTGTTCTGCACTGAGGTGAAGAACTCATGATCCATCCAGGCCTGCCCGCTAAGCTGATACCTGTTGCCCATCAGATTGAGGGTTCCACGAGCACTCAACCTGGTGAGTGAAATGTAGTGAGACGTTGAGCCAGGCTGAGCTCCTTTCACGATCACACCTCTCTGTCCGTTGACTACCGCGGATTTCATAGCCGTCAGGTTTAGCTCTAAGGTGAATTGGTCGCAAACCGCTTCGAGATGCTGGCCGTCGCCGGTCCACGTTACTTGCCAGTTACCGTTCCAATATCGGCGCTGGCTAAAGGAGGCTCCGGCAAGCCCCGGCCCCACTCGATTCGTTCGTTCCGTGTGGTAGAACTCGTGCCCGTCGATATCACTCAGGGCGAGATGTCCGATGTAGATCTCCTTTGGCGTCCACACCGGTGTCGACGCTTCAATCGCCTGAGGCGGCAGATCAAGACCGACACGAAAGAACGTAAGCTCAAAGCCGAACCTGTGTCCATCGAGAGCCCAAAGATTACCGGTGTAATACCACCACTCAGTTTGATAATCAGGATGCTCGAAATGATCCCGCGGGA
>JAFARV010000056.1 GCA_019245255.1 Acidobacteriaceae bacterium
AACGATCGCCTGCGCTTGCTGGGGCATGTTCTGCGCCGAAGCAAGCGAATTACCGAAAGAAACCCCTAACGCCAAAACCAGAGTCGGATGCAAGGCTTTTGCCATTCTCATAAATGTGTGCTGCCGGTTACGAAGTAAAAAATCAGAAGTAAATAACTAAGTGAGTTCGAACGTAATATTTATCGTGGCGTTTGTATCCACCGGTACACCGCCGCGTGTGGCCGGTTTGAATCGAACCTGAGTAGCGGCCTGCTCAGCCGCCTCGTCCAGCCCGTGACCGAGTCCTCGAACCACCCGCAACACCCGCACGGACCCGTTGGCTGAAAAAACCACTTCTAGTGAGACTTGTCCTTCCAGTCGCAGGTTCCTTGCTTCTTGCGAATACGCCGGCTTCGGCTTGAATAGGATCTCAACCGGCGTGGTGGCAGGTTCGGCCTGACGAGCCCGCCCCGCCTGCCCCGAAGTACCGCCAGTCGTTTCATCCCCAAATCCACCCGTCCGCACGCCTCCGTGAACGCCTGTTCCGCCGGGCACACCGTTCGGGTCTCCTGCCGATCCAAACCCCGCCGCTCGAACACCGCCGTTTTGCGCGTGACCGCCACCGCCGCCCTGTCCCGGTCCGTTCGGCAGGTCGAATGACCCCAGGCTCGCCATCATCAGCTTGCCCTGATGCGGATCGGTAGACGGATGAACCCCATGCGGATCTCCAAATCCCCCGACCTTAACCTCATTCGGAGTCTTCTGACCCTTCGCAAGTTCACTGCTGTTGAACACGCCCGTTCGTACCTCGGGCTTCGGTGGCGCTGGAGCCTCAATCTTCGTCTCCGGAAGATGCTGCAGAACCGGAACCTCCGCCTTGATCTCCGGCGCCTTCGCGAGCAATTGCTTCGGCGGCTGCGGAACCCTTATCACTGGTGGAGGAATCACCGGCCTCGGCTTCGGCAGAATGATCGGCTGCACCTTAAATACAACTTTCGGATGGACTACCGGTTTGGGAAGGATCTTCGGCTTGTATTTCGGGAGCGCGGGCGCAATGAGGGTAACGTTTTCCTTCGGCTTTGTAATGTCTTTCACTGCGGGGAAGGTGATGAGAAATAAAGCCGTAATCATCCCAATGTGCACGGCGCTACTCGTCGCGTAGCTCTGCCATGAACGGCGCGCCGTCTGTGTATGAAATATGCTCTGGGTTATGATTCTGCTCATCAGGCTAGACCGCTAGTGACCTCTTTCTTTCCCGGCACACGGTTTGACGCCGAGCACACCCCACCGGCTTCCGAGAACTTTCAACCTCAGCTCCCGACAGGGTTTAGTACTCTCGCGCCCTAGCTTCCATAATGCGCTGAAATCGACCGCCATGGAAACCTGACCTGGTCAAAATCCCGCATTGTCTCAAGTATAACTACTGGGGTACCCCGAGTTACAGCCCGTCTACCATCTCATCTCATCGGCCAAACGGGACCTGACTTACACTGCCGGCATGCGAAATAGCTAATGGCCCGCAATCGCTCTCCCTCGCACCCGCTTGAGCAGCCACACAATCGGCACGCAGCACCAGCAGGCAAACGCCATGTATCGCAGATCGTCCACGTACGACCAGAGCGACGCCTGCTGCGCAAGTTGCTGATACAGCAAGCCGATCGCCCCCGGCGCGTCATTCGCTGGCCCTCGGAATCGCGTCAGCAACCCCTGCGCAGAATTTAAAGCGCCTTGAAATACCGCCGATCCCGGGTACATATTCCGGGACAGCTCCGTCTGGTGCAATTGTTGGTGGCGCGCCAGCAGGGTCTCTACGAGCGAAATTCCCACGCTCCCGCCGATGTTCCGCATCAGGTTATAAAGCCCGCTTCCGTTGCCAACCTGTTCCGGCCTGAGATCGCCCAGTGTCGTCGTCGACAGTGGAACGAAGACCAGTCCCAGCGAAAATCCGCTGATAATAATCGGCCAAAGTAACGACCACGGCGAGATGTCGAGTGTCAGAAAACTCCAGAACAGGCTGCAAATACCGAACACGATAAAGCCGGAACTGACAAGTATCCGGTTGTCCACCTTCGCAACCATGAATCCGACCAGCGGCATCGCCAGAATCGAGCCGAGACCGCGGGGCGCCACCGCCAAGCCCGCCCACCATGCCGAGTAGTCCATAAGCGTCTGATAGTACAGCGGCAGTAGCGTAACCGCCCCGTAAATCACCGCACCGAACATAAAGATCAACACGCAGCCCAAAGTAAAATTTCGATTTTTGAAGACGCGCAGGTCAACCAGCGTGGCCTTGCGCGTCAGTTGGGAAATGACGAACCCAGCCAGCGTCCCCACCATGATGAGAAGCGCCCACCGAATCCAAACCGCGCCCAACCAATCATCCTGCTGTCCGCGATCGAGAACAATCTGCAGGCACCCGAGTCCGATCGCCAGCAGTCCGAACCCGATCGTATCCAGCTTGCCGGGCTTGGCGTTCTTTATATACGGTGGGTCGATCACAAATCGCGAAATCAAAATAATCGCCAGCACTCCCACCGGGATGTTGATGTAGAAGGCCCAACGCCAGGAATATTGGTCGGTAAGCCAGCCGCCGAGTGTAGGCCCGAGTACTGGAGCCACCACTACTCCCAGCCCGAACATACCCATCGCAAGGCCACGTTTCTCGGGCGGAAAACTTTCTGTAAGGATCGCCTGCGATAGCGGCTGTAATGCGCCTCCACCGGCGCCTTGCAGAAGGCGCGCGACGAGAATCATTACCAGCGATGTCGCTGCTCCGCAAAAGAATGACGCAATCGTGAAAATTACAATAGATGCAATGAGAAATCGTTTGCGCCCGAAGCGCAGCGAAAACCACGCGCTCGCCGGCAGCACCACGGCGTTTGAGAGCAGGTAGAAGGTCAGCACCCAAGTCGCCTCGTCGTTCGATGCCGACAAGCTCCCTGCGATGTATGGAATACATACCGAGGCTATGGAAGTGTCGATGACCTCCATAAATGCGGGAAGAACCACCGCCAGAGCAATGAGCCAGGGGTTTACGCCCGGTGCTACGTTTTGCGCAGATGTGTCTGTCTCTTCAGGCATTCTCCGGATTTAAAAGAAAAATGTGAGACAAACGGCGGGTCCTGGCGGTTTCCTCACGGCTAGTACTCTTTTTCCGATGCTTCAGTGTGTTAAATCAATACAATTACAGGTGAGCCTTAATTTCTATTCGTATGGATCCGACGACCGAAGGGGCCGAGTCCAGGGCTCAAACTGAAGAACCGCCGCTAGGTCCTTGCGCAAACACTGAGAACGGTCGCCTGCAGTCTGCTCCGCCCGGCGATGCAATGATCGGCAAAGACCTCCTCACATCGGCCAAACTCGCCGAATCCTCCCGCCGCGCTATCGAGCGCGAGTTGCTGTTGCTCGTCGAAGCTTCCAGCACGCTGTTGGCGTCGCCGGCCTCGAGCGAAGTTCTGAGCACCATCGTCGGATTGGCGCAGCAGTTCGTGTCGGCCGATGCCCACGCCGTGTGGAAGAAAGAACCAGGGCGCGAGTGGCGCCGCCTTTCCTCGTCCGGTCTCTCCGACTCCTACGCTCGAACT
>JAFARV010000086.1 GCA_019245255.1 Acidobacteriaceae bacterium
TCCGATTCCGATTGGCCGCTTGCAAGTAAACGCAGAACAGTAGCCACTGGGATTCGCAGATGTCGCACACACGGCACACCGCCCATTTGCGCAGGATGATCCACGCTTATCCGCTCGAAATTCAACATCTGTTCAATTGTCTCAACCAACGCACAATAAGGCGAAGCTGAAATCCGTTTGTCGGGCTTCTACAAGGAAAGCAGACTCGAAGGGGAGTTCAGGGTACCTATTGGGACATCCTATGCCAATGAATTCAACCGGCACGCCCGAGTCGTCGTAAACAGCCGTTCAAAGCAGTTGAGGGATGCCACAGGACTGCAGAAAGCGAAAGGTTCCGTCGTAATACCGCGGGGGTCGAGTGTGATCGACGTAATCAGCTGTCGGTACGAAAATGACCATACCTTGACGAGCCCTTGTCAACAGTACGCGGTATGCGTTTTTGAGATAGGTTTTCCTTGCTCTGTCGTTCACTGATTGCCATTTGGTCCCCTTGAACGCCTGGTGAATCCACTCAGTGCCGTCGTGATGGAAATCGCCATCCCAACACACGCCGACCCAATCAAGCTCGAGACCTTGAATCGCAAATTCACTCGCTACGTCTTCCAAATAATAGGAAGAGCGAACGTCCATGTTGTCGTTCAGGAACCAATTGACCGGCTCAATCTCCGCTTTGATATGTATTCCGTTGGGCTGCAACCGTTGAGCACCCGAGGACGCGACCAGACCAAATCGCTCGGTTCCGCGGGCACGCCGACGTAGCCAGGCCCGGACCGCGTTCAGATCGCGACTGACGTATATGGGATATGTACTCTGCACGTCTTGATACACCCCCTTCGCAGCTTCTGGGCGGTTGTCAAGTATGTAACCGATGAAATCGGAGATTGCTTCTGCACGGAACGAGCGCACAGAAACGGCAAGATGAAGCCGCTCATCCAAACGGACTTGCGACGATGCAAAAAAGGTTTGCGTTTCAAGATCCGAGCCATACTCGGGCAGTGACATACGAGGCGAGACACTGATCTGCCAAGTGGGGAACTGAGTCCTGAGAGCACTCACCCATTCCGTAATACCGGCCTCTCCCGTGTTGATCTCTTGTCCCCCGCCGACCAGGCAGATGATCACGCACCAGTCTTCGTGGCGGTCCATCACACTGATCAGGAACTCCGGCTCCGACATGCTGAAGTTCGCCTGACCTCGCTTTCGCTGCATGAAAGAAGCTGTCTGCTGCCGTGTCCAGGCGCGCTGTGCCTCATCAAATACGACAACCTTCTCCAGAGGAATGTCTTTGTTCTTGACATAGTGATCACGGAAGTGGTGAACGTTCTGGATGAAGCTGCGCGCCTGGCGCTCTGCTGCCTTCTTCGAGATTCCTTCCCGCTGCGCCCTGTCACGCGCCAGGGCCTCTCGGAGGACGTCCACAAGTGGGCCGTTTCCCGAAAGAAACACCGCGTATTCATCGTGGTGTTCATCGGAGCGGTGCGTTGCGATGTTCAGACCTGCGAGGGTCTTCCCGGAACCTGGAACGCCTGTCACGAAGCAAACGGCTTTCATCTGCTTCTGCCTCGCCTCATCGATGATTCCGTTGACTGCTGCACTCAGTTCACCGAGGTTCCTTGCGCTGGCATCGGGAGGATGCCCGGTTTTCCGTTGAAAGATAGCGACCCTCGAACTCATAGATTAGGCGACTCCGGCCTTCTTAGCAATCGGCTTATTTGAAACTGCATCGGCCATTGCAGATAGTAGCGACGGAATCTGCCGAAAGCCGATCACTTTCCGAAACTGCTGCTCAGCTACGAGCAAGCCGGAACCCACCCAGCGCTCGATTTGATCGCCGCCCTGCCATCGTTTCACGTTGCGGCAAACGGTCTCGACAATCGAGAACGCCGACTCGATCACGTTGGTGCAGCACACGGTACGGCGGAGCTGATTCGGAACGCGCAATTTATGCACGGTCAAGGTTTCTTCGAGACCTTCTTCCAGGCTGCGGGCAGCGCTTGGATTCAAATGCATCAGCTCGTGATGCAAGCGCTCCAGCGCGCGCTTGGCGTCCTCGTAATCGGCCATCGCATAGGCGTTTTGCAGCTTTCTTCTGACATCCGCTTTGTGCTCCTCGGGCAGGTGGTCGATGACGTTGCGCTTCTTGTGGACCTGGCAGCGCTGAATCAAGCCCGCGTCGCCCGCATGCCGGCGCACCGCTGTATGCAGCGCCTTTCCACCGTCCAAAACATACAGCCGTGGCGTGCTGAAATCCAACCCGCGCTCCAGCAGATCGGTGAGCAGCGCGCCCACCACTGTGGCATTCTCGGTTGCGCCTTCGCGCAGCCCGAGCACTGTTTTGCGCCCATCGCAGCCGATGCCCAGAGCCACTACGATCTGACGATCCTTAAACGGAGTGGCGTCGATTACGAGGGCACAGAGCCGTAAGTCACCGAGCGGCCGCTCCATCAATTGCTTCACCTTGTCGCGGCTCGCTTCGATGAAGTTCTCGCTCACGGCCGATTTCTCGATTCCATAAGCGTTGCTGAAATCTCTCACCACCGCTCCATAATTGCGAGTGGACAGGCCGCGCATGATCTTCTCCCACACGCCTTGTTCCAGAGGTCGGTTACGCTGAAATAACTCGTAGCTGCCCAATCTCTGCTCGCGGTTATCTTTCGTCCGCAGCCGCGTCCTCTCCATCGGCACCTTCTGGCCGTCAATCACGCAGTAGCCGTCTTCTTTGCCCCAGCGGTGTGCCTGCCGTTTCTCATGCTGCTCATGCCGCTCGCCGGCCAAATGACGCACCTCCTCTTCCATTACCAGGCGCATCAGTGCCAATCCTGCTTCCCGCAACAGGTGCCCCACGCCTTGCTGCAGCAGGCCGACGATCTCGGCCATCGGCAGCATCATCTGTATGGTTGGATTCTGCTCTGCAGCGAGCTGTCGAAATCCGTTCACCGCACGCTGCTTCTCGATCTGATACCGTCTCTTCATAGCGACTCTCCTTTTCTTGGCAGAAAATGTCCTGAAGGCTATCAGGATCGAGAGTCGCAAGCTTCTACGAATTAACGGGCATCCTCTCCTGGGCTTGCGGCACGACACTGCTCGCGAATGTAATCGTGGACCCGTTCAATGTGTAGCCGCTATTTTGTTGGAGCAGAATACCGTTTTTAGCGAGTTGAACGGTGGCTCCCGGGTTGGGGGGCGTGGACAGTACAAACGTCGCATTCGTTCCATTGATTGTTCCGGCCGGAACTTCGGCGTCCACAAGAATGAGGAGTTGTGCTGAACGCAGCAGTCAAATTCGCCACTTGCGACGTCAAGGTAATAATGGAATTGTTTGTCGTTGCGATGCTCGAAGAAGGGAAAACTCTAGCTGGGATGCCGCGTTATCGCATTGATTTTGCGGTTAAAGTTCCAATCGATCCGTTCAGCGCGTTGAGATCAACTGGTGAGCCAGTGACCTGATCAATGGTGATAGATGTTCAGCTACTAATCGACCCTCCTGAGGCGGTTCCGCCGACAACGCGAACTGCGTTCAATGTGACCGGAGCTGGCGGGAACC
Organism: Acidobacteriaceae bacterium; assembly: GCA_019245255.1. Classification (GTDB taxonomy): domain Bacteria; phylum Acidobacteriota; class Terriglobia; order Bryobacterales; family Bryobacteraceae; genus Bog-105. The sequence continues at coordinate 3,545 of JAFARV010000086.1, forward strand.
TGCCACGACTCCGCCCAGGTCGTGACGCCATCATTGCTGTTGTACACGACTGCGGTTGGAGTCAGACCAACAGAAGGGCTAAGTGCTACTGACAGCACGCCACCATTTACCCTCATGCTTACGTTGGCCGTTGATATACCGGCCGGTGCAGAGCCACGCCAAGTCATATTGATAATTCAAGAAAAAAGCGATCCGGATTTCGCGAAGTTTCCAGGAGTCACTTCAATAACATCTAAAGCGCTGATTCAAAGCTGCTCGAGCCCGAACAGAGCCAACCTATAAGCGTTCCGGGGCGAGGCCAGATAAGAAATATCCTACTGCGATTCGCCCTTTTCGAACCAAACGCCTCATGAAAATGGATTTTACCAACATCGTAAGGCGGCGAATACAGAGATTATTGGAACTTCTCAATCTACCTATTTATGGGAACTCTAAATAACAAGTTATCTGTGTTTCCGTCCTACAACACCGGCTCACATGTCGACTCAACAAAAACTGATGACAAGCCTAGAGTGGACACTGATAGAGGTGTATCCTCCAAGTGCTCCGTGCGCGCCCATTGGAATACTTCTTCGCGAAATTGAGGGCGACCGCTTGCGTGTAAAATTGGCTGAAAATTGGTCCAATTCACTATTCGATGGCGACGACAGCGAAATCTGGAACGAACTGGCGCAGGACCTCGAAGAAAAAGCCAAAGAGATGGGATGTTTGAAGTTCCTGGCCTGGCTCGAGGAGAATGGCAGTCACATTTTGCGTGTCGGCGAACGGCAACTGCTGTCTGTATTAAACAGTACTGAGGTGCTCGATCAACTCTATGCGGAGCATGTCTATCCGTTCATCACAGCGAAACAAAGAACATCACGGGCAGCTGAGACTGAACTTGAAAGAGATAGGCCGCCGCGTTCGACGGAATGGCTGACCACCCGTCACGGAACGAGGTATGCGGCATCGGTCCTTACTCTCTGCCTCGGTATTGCCCTGGCTTTGCGATTCCCATTGCTTCAGGACAAATCACCAATGAAGCCCGGGACACTCAGCCGCGCCGGCGAAAGGAAGCAGCTCCCCCTTTGCTCACATGGTTGGGAGTTGCCGAACCTTTCGATCGCTCCCAATCTGAAACGGCAACAAAGTGGTCCAGGTAATGGTGGACAAGTTGCCGTCGCGACGCACAAACCGCTAGTTGCTGTAAACCGAGACCCGAGAATTACGGTGATTCGATCTCCTCAAGTCTTACCACCCCCTGTGGTGGCTACCTTCCCGGCACAGCCAACCGATGTACTGCAATTTCCTTTGCCGCAAGTGCCAACTTATA
>JAFARV010000130.1 GCA_019245255.1 Acidobacteriaceae bacterium
CAGCCAGCGGCGGCGTTCGGGTAGATATCGGCGCTTTGCGAGCGGACCGCATTTTGCGTCCACGGTGTTCTGTCATACAATCCAAAAGCTGCGTGCGCTGCGTATAGTTAAGGGGTTGATCGAGCTTGAGATCCACACTGTACAGGAGACAAAACGTCGTCAGATGGTGTCTTGGGCTTTTTGCCGGGGCGTGCCTCTCGGCGCACCCGATGGGCAACTTCAGCATCAACCAATACTCAGCACTGGGCGTTCGGGCGGATTCGATTGAGGTGCGCTACGTCGTTGACATGGCTGAGATACCGACGTTTCAGGAGCTGCAGTCGGCGGGATTGGCTGCCGATGCGAAAGATCCGCGGGTGCGAGCATATGCGACGCGAAAAGCGCGCGAGCTTGGAAAAGGGCTGGTACTGAGCGCGGGTGGAAACCGGCTTCCGCTCGAGGTGCTGAGTTCAAAGGTGCTCTTTACGCCAGGCGCGGGCAACTTGCCGACGATGAAGATCGGTATTGAGTACCTGGCGAAAATGCCGCAACAGGCCGGGAAGCTTGGGGTCTCTTACAAAGACACAAATTTCGAGGAACGAGCGGGTTGGAAAGAAGTGATTGCAAACGCCGCGCCGGGAATCCGGTTGGTCAGCAGTTCCGCTCCGAGACATGACCGCAGCGCAGGGCTGACAAACTATGCGACTGACCTGTTGAACAGCCCTCCACAACAGGTGACGGCGAAGTTGGTCGTCGATTTGCCGATAATGAATGCGGCGGTAAAGACTTCGCCAGAGCCAACACCTGTGCCCAAGTTGCCGAATCACCAAGTAGAGCTCACGCCTAACCGGCAAGAGACGCCGCGCAATGCGTTTACTGAACTCATTCATACGGAGCGATTCGGCACGGGAGTAATCGTCTTATGTGCACTGATCGCGGTCGGCCTGGGCGCGTTGCATGCACTTGAGCCGGGACATGGGAAGACGATTGTGGCGGCGTATTTGGTGGGCTCGAAGGGCACAGCGCGCGACGCAGTTCTGTTAGGTACCTTCGTGACGCTTTCACACACGGCCGGTGTTTATTTGCTAGGCGCGATCACGCTGTATGCACAGCAGTATGTGATGCCGGACCGGCTGTATCCCTACCTGAATGTACTCTCCGGTCTTTTTATTGCGGGGCTCGGCTGCTACTTGCTTTTGCAGCGAATTGCAGGAGTTTCTATCGCTCATGTGCATGAGCACGCGCATGGCGATCGGCCGCACTCGCACTTTGGGTTCCGGCATTCTCATGTAAAACCGCATGGCACGCCGGCGGGCAAGCCGTCATTGAAGCAGCTACTGGTGCTGGGAGTTACAGGCGGCATTGTGCCATGTCCGGCGGCGGTCGTCGTTCTGTTGAGTGCGCTCGCATTGCATCGGGTTGGATTTGGAATGTTTCTGATTGTGGCGTTTAGTGTTGGACTCGCGGCTGTGTTGATCGGCATGGGGTTGGCTGTCATCTACGCAGGACGGCTGGCTTCCGCTTTGCCGACCAATAGCCCGCTGGTACAGAGATGGCTGCCTGCTACGTCGGCAGCGATAATAACCATTTTGGGCTGCGTGATGGTTGTTCGCAGCGTTGTCGCCGCCGGTTTACTATCGTCGCGAATCTAAGAGGAACGAATGATTTCTTTCGCTGCCATTCTGCTGCTCGGGTTCTTTCTAGGAATGCGACATGCTCTTGACCCGGATCACGTGATCGCAATCACCACGATCGTCACCCGGCAAGCGCAATCCTTCCGTGCGGCATTGATAGGGGCCATGTGGGGTCTCGGGCACACGCTTACGATCTTCATCGTGGGCGCGGCGATTATCCTGCTGCATGTCGCAATTCCAACCAGGCTGGGGCTTTCGATGGAACTGGCAGTCGGCGGCATGCTGATTCTACTTGGAGTTTTGAATCTGACAGGCACACTGAAGCGAGCGCAGGAAAAATTTGACAATGAAGCCAATCGCGGAGAGCATGATTCGCTTTGGCGGAGAGTTGGTCTCTATAACGTGCTGAGACCCTTGGCGATTGGGATTGTGCACGGCCTCGCGGGTTCCGCAGCGGTCGCGCTGCTGGTGATGACTACGATTCGCGAACCGTGGTGGCAGATGGCATATCTTCTGCTGTTTGGAGTGGGAACCATCGCCGGGATGATGCTGATCACGACGGTGTTGGCCAAGCCTGTCGTACACGGAGCCAAGCGAT
>JAFARV010000857.1 GCA_019245255.1 Acidobacteriaceae bacterium
TTCCGTGATCGACAACTGCAACGGCCATGCCTTTGGCCCGAGTGCGGATCATGAGATGGCGGACTTCGGCATCAATGCCAGCGCCGGCCGGTAACGTTTGTGCGATCACCGCGAAGGGGAGACCGAACGTAATCAAAAAAAAAAGAATAGCGGTGGTCGCGCTTTCCATAGTGTGAAGTTGCAATTCCATAGTTTAAGCTCAGCGTGCTCCTGGTCGGTCCATCCGCCGAACCCGTGCTTGAAGCGTGTTTACCCAACCCGGCCGTGCGGCAACTTTGTGGGCCGGTCGTCGGCGATCTGGAAGTTGAGCCAACTCGGCACGACAGTAAGCGATGTGTGGAGTCTCGGCAATGAGGACGACATGTAGGGGATTTCAAAGTCAAGGGGTCGCTTGCCGCTCTTCGGAGTAGTGGACGTGAACCAAACGCCACCTCCCAGCTTCCTTGCGGTAGATCTGGGTTTCGACGCCCCTTGTCGTCACGGCCGACCCGTCTTTGCGCATTGTTGCGTGGAACGTCCAGTGGAATTCCGACCACCCCGCATTGCCCGTTACGTGGACAGTAACGCCTCGCGTCTGGAGATCACGACTCGAGAACATACCGCCCATCACATCCCGGAAAACATGCTGCTCTATAGCATCGTAGCCGTGCTCCTCGCCGAGTGGATATATAAACGATGCCTCGGAGGAGTGAGACCAGATCTGTGACAGCAGGGTCAAATCAACTTTATCGACAGCCTGGAGGTACTGCTCGACAAGATCATCGATTGCCTTAACATCACTAGCAGGGCCGGTATCAGCCTCGACGGCAACGCAGGGACACGCGAGTAACAGCGCTAGGGGTAGCAGGATATGAGTAGGCATCAATGGCATCAATTTTATGCGACCGTTTAGTTCTGAGCAGATCTTCGGCAATCCGGAAACTGAATGGCTTCGCCGCCACATGACTGGGAAACGCACGACGAAGAGATATGGCCTGACCTCGCCTGTTGACGGGCATGCTCTCTGGCGCCCCGGCATTTACCGGACGTGCAAGTGCGCCAGTGACTGTCCCCCACTTGATCGATCTCCATCCGTATTCCACATCGAACTGAATCCAGACCAGCATCAACTGGCAAACCAAGTATGCTGATGGGGAGTGGGCGCTGTTTGCTCCCGGTACCGGAACGAGATCTAAATTGAACGATTTTCGAAAGATATTGGTTCGCTCGACTAATTGGGTGGGAGATGCTGTCATGTCCATCCCCGCTCTCCAGGCGTTGCGTGCACAATATCCGAACTCGCACATTGCCATTCTGGCGCGGCCATGGGTAGGCGCGTTGTATGGACGCGAACCGTTCTGCGATGAATTGATCCTCTAGACATGCCTAGGGGTTGGCAAGGTCTGGGCGAGAAATGGAGGCTGGCCTCGGAGTTGCGCGATCGTAAATTTGACTGCATGCCGACGTGCAGCCGTACCTTCAATCGGCCAATGGCGATAAACAGTCAAAGTGACGTCCGGTCAGCTACGCCTTGGCCTTTATTCCGCGAAAGAAGAAATCTCAGTTTCCGGATCGCCCGTCGCTCGGGAACCGAAACTCGATGACGGGCATCATCAACTCGAGATGGCCGACGCGGCCGGGCGGCGCTTGGCTAGCGGCGGAATTTTTCCTGCCAGTTCTCGACAACGGTGAACGGCGGTGGCGCGACCGAACCAGTGCTGGGAAGGACAAATCGCTGTCCTTCCGGCGAAACATCGAATTGAAAGTCGCGGGTCGTATTGTACTGGGAAGCGCCCGCAATATGGAATAGCGGCTTGGGATGCCCGAATTGAAGCTTGCCTTTGACCTGCACGGCATAGATTTGGTTGTCCAGCCCCAAGTAGAACAACTCGTGCCCATCGCCGCGCCAGCGCACCTGCCAGGCGCCGTCCCTGGAAACTTGCCGGCGCGCGCCGATCAGGTGGGGACGCGGGTTGGGATCGAAGGTCTGAAGGTAAACTTCGGGTCGACCCGACTCAAGGGAAACAAATGCGAC
>JAFARV010000372.1 GCA_019245255.1 Acidobacteriaceae bacterium
CGATGAATTGCTTTCCTTCGGCTGAGAGTCTCCCGAAGCCGGATGATGCAGACGGAGCTCGATGGATCCGGAACATAGGGCCATTTCGCGCTGATCTTCAGTTGAGTGCGCTGGAGCTGCTAAGGGATTTCGCTTTTCTGGCACCCCCCGAACGCGATAAGTGGGCCGAGACCGAAAAGCAGTTAAATCAATGGCTGGCGACCCCCGCACAGGAGAACTTGGCGGCAGCACGCTTGCTCTTAAGGCAATTGGCAGAAGGCGTGGACCTTAAGGACATTAAGCAGGCACTCGTCGGGTGTCATGCTCAGATCGATGCCAATCCGGAGCTGCCGGCGCACAATGAAAAGGTTCGGCTCGCGATACGGTTCCGGGATATCAGACTGAACTCGGCAACTGCCCGCCGGTCCGTCGCGTGCGAGTGGGAGTTTCTCTCTAAAGGAAGACCAACTCGGGCGCGGCCGTCCAGGGCAACCGAAGGTCCAGGGCTGCTCTACTGGAAGAAAATTTACGCAGCCCTCTTTAAGAAGTACGATCCGAACTGCCTTATGCCTGCCGAGCACGAGCGCGGATGGGAGATCTACCGCTACTTCGAAACGAATGTCCAAGAATGCGAGATTCTCGTCCGATTCTACGTCAGCGGCGAGCCGCTCGGGTCAGCAACGGAAGCGACTGGTCCGCTCATTTACAGGAAGACGATAACCCCGCGATCGGGAGTGCGGGCGCAAAGAGATAAATGGGAGCGCTATCGGGCGCTCGCCCCTGAAGCCCTGCAGCTCGGGGCATCGCTCGCCGTGCCGCTGGCTACGCTTGCAGTCACGACAGCAGGGCAGGCAGCGAGCGGGCGCTGGTGGACGCTTGTCGGCATTGGATTTGGATCAGAAACAATTCGAGCCATCTTGACGGGCGCCCCATCCCAGTCAGTTCCGCCGGCCGTTCAGAAATAGTTACTAGGCAACAATCAGCGTGTCGAAGCTGAAGTGGAAGAGAATAGCCGGTGCGCAATCGTGCCACTGGTCGAATCACGACTGAGGTTTCCGCATCTATGGCAAAGGCCGGCCTCTTTGGAAGTGCAGTTGCAACCAGACCGACACAAGGAAGCGTGTCGCCTGGCTTGATTCCGGCGCGATCCACAGGGCCGCCAGACGCCACATCCTGAAAGACACGACACGTGACACGTATTGGTCACGTAAACCCTCCTTACGGGGCGAATTGGCGCCGCTGGAGAGAAAGCTTGCAAAAACACGGTCAGGAGGACTGAAGCTTGTCGGCAGCCTGCCGCGCATTCACGGCGGCTCCGACCACCGCGACTTTTTCCCCGCCAGGAACAACTTCGACCGAGTAGCCCTGCAACGGACTCATTTTCACCATTTCGTGAAGGTACTCATTTAATAGCGTCGTGCTCAAATAGCCCGCGTTGAAGCCTGTAATAAAGAACTTGCCGGGGCCATCGAGGTGGATGCTGGTTGCCGTGCCCGCGGCAAGCGCACGATGCCAAAGCTTGACGAAGTCGCTGCACCGGGCATCTCCTTCAGCAGCATGCTGAAACACTTCTTCCGGCTCCAGATCCATGAACCTCAGGCGCATGGCACGCTGGCCCATGATCCCCTCCAGGTGGCCCTTGCCGCCACATCCGCAGAACTGCTCTTTCGAGTCGAGCGTCACGACCGTATGTCCGGCCTCCCAAACGCCTTCCTGGAACGGATAACGGCCGTAGCCGATACCTGTTCCGAGCGTCCAAACACGGATGAGCCGGTCCAGAAAGCCGCGGGCCGCCGCTATACCTGCTGCCATCACGTCAGCGTCGTTAAATATCGACACCGGCACCCGGCCGAACTGCTTTTGAACAGCATCTGCAAGCAGCTGCTGCATATTTATGCCTTTGAACTGGACCAGGTTGGGTGAGTCCTCGACGATTCCGCCACGTATGATGCCGGGCATTCCCATTCCGACGTAACCCGGAGTTTCCGACAGCTTCAGCTCGGAGGCGAGCTGCACAATCCATTCCACAATCGTTTCCGCGGGCACGCCGCGGAGAGTGTCAGCCGCACCCTCGCCATTGTCCGGGCGCATTTTCAAATCCCCGACGATCTTTGCGTCAGTTACTGCTGCAACGGAGATGCGCTCCGTGATTAAAATTCCAATTCCCGATGCCATATTACTTTCCCGAGCTAAACCAACTTGTTCAATCCGTTGAACGCCGCGGCTTTATAGCACTCGGCCAGGGTCGGGTAGTTGAAAACCGTATCGACAAAGTAATCGACTTTGCCTTTCAGGATCAACACTGCCTGCCCAATGTGCAGCAGTTCCGATGCGCCCTCGCCTATGATGTGGACGCCGAGCAGTTCCAGAGTCTCGCGGTGAAAGATCAGCTTCAGCCGGCCGGTTGTATCGCCACGAATCTGACCGCGCGCGATCTCTCGATAATACGCTACGCCGACTTCATACGGGACGTCTTCATCGGTTAGCTGTTCCTCTGTCTTACCAATAAACGAGATTTCGGGGATCGTATAAATTCCAAACGGGAAATAGTTCGGATTGGATCTGACCGGGATATTAAGCGCATGCGCGACTGCGAGACGGCCCTGTTCCATCGACACGGAGGCGAGACTGGGGAAGCCGATCACGTCTCCAACGGCATAGATGTGCTGCTGGGCAGTCCGGTAATTCTCGTCAACCTTGATGCGGCCGCGGTTATCGGCTTCGAGACTCGCGGCAGGCAGATTCAGCTCATCGATGTTGCCCTGTCTGCCCACGGCATACAGCAGGGCATCGCCAGACACTTTTTTGTTGCTCTCGAGATTTGCAACCACACCCGTTCCGCCGCCCGTTTCTTCGACGCTGTGCACTTCCTCGTTCAGTCGCATGGTGACGCGGTGGTCACGAAGATGATACGAGAGCGCTTCGATGATTTCCGAATCGGCAAACTCGAGCAGGCGAGGACGCTTCTCGATCAGCGTCACGCGGACACCGAGCGTCGCAAACATGCAGGTGTACTCGACACCGATTACACCCCCGCCGACAACCATGAGCGTCTTCGGGATGCTTGGCATATCGAGGATCTGATCGCTGTTAATGATGGTCCGCGAGTTGATGGGAACCTTCTCCGACGAGGCCGGCTTAGTGCCCGTACCAATGACCATGAAGTCGGCATCGAGGTCGACCGAGCCTCGGGAACTTGTTACCTGGACCTTGTTCGGGCTAACGAACGAGGCAGTCCCGGTAATTACCTCGATCCCATTGCGCGCGAGTTGAGCTTGAGTAACGTCGATTTCCGTTTTGATCACGTGCTGAACGCGAAAGGCAAGATCGGCCATCGTGATCTTTTCCTTTACGCGATAACTGACGCCGTAGATGTTCTGGTAGTTGTATCCGGAGAGATGCAAGACCGCTTCCCGCATGGTCTTGCTCGGAATTGTGCCGGTGTTGATACAGACACCGCCGATCACCTCCCGTTTCTCAATGAGGGCAACCCGCTTCCCGCTTTTAGCACCCTGGATCGCAGCGCGCTGCCCGGCAGGTCCTGAACCGATGACAACTAGATCGTAGTGAGCCATGCGAACGGAGGCACTTTCCTGGAACGAACTTTAGTATATCGGTGAGGATCACCAAAAATGGCACGAAGCGCTGCTCCCATCATGAGGTCTCAGTTACCAGCAGCTTCACGCGTGGATTCCGTTGCTCGCCGCTGCACGTGAGCACGGCACTATTTGATACAGGTATTCGTGTGAAACGCCGCAGCTTTCTTCAATCTGCCGCGATCGCTGCCCCGGCGATGGCGGCGTTAGGTCAGCAGGGTCCGCCGAAGGCAGATCCAGTGGAGAACATGACGGCAAACGGGGCGCCGTCCATCGCGGTTTGCCATGTGGGTTTCCGGCCTGACGCTGACAAACGCGTTGTAGTGCGAGGTTCTGATGCCAAAAGCTTTGTGTTGTTCGAGGTGGGAAGCGGCCCGCCTTTTCGAGTGGAACGCCCGTTGACACCGGCAAACACCGACTTTGGACCGTTACTGGCGGCCAGTTTCCGGGATGTGCAGCGCGAGGGTCTGTATCAGATCCGCGTGGGCAATGAGCTCTCGCCTTCCTTTTTCATTCGCCAGGATGCCTGGCGGCGCTGGCTCGCGACCGTCATCAGTTACCATCACGCGCAGCGCTGCGGGGTCGCAATTCCGAACGTGCACTCGGTTTGTCACCTGGACGATGCACGCCGGCGCGATGACGGCGTTCACGTGGACACAACGGGCGGATGGCACGATGCCGGCGATCTACGCAAGTGGATGGATGCCACGATGATGAACGCCTTTGGGCTGCTTGCGATCGCGCGGGGGCTGGGCGTTCAATGGGATCCGGCCGGCTCCGGGATAAGGCCGATAGAAGATGAGTTGCGCTGGGGTAACGTCTACTTCCTGAAGATGCAGGATACGGACGGTCGCGTTTGGGCAGATGTCGCGGGCGGCGTCAATGGTGACAACAGCGATAACCACTGGACCGACAACGTTGTTGGAACAGCGGACGATAGATATCTGAATCCGAAGAAGCCCGACCTGGTGCAAGCCATGTTTACGTCGATGCAGGCCAAGTATGCTCAGCAGTTTCGGGACGACGATCCGGCGTACGGTGCACAATGCCTCACTGCTGCCCGGAAGTGCTGGGATTCCAATCAGCACAGCGGCCAAACGGTGGATATTGGCTGGTGGACGTTGGCAGCAATCGAAATGTATCGCGCCACTGGCGAACAAGTCTTTGCCGATGAAGGCCATCGGCTTGCCGACGAGATACTCGCCTTGCAAGAGACGCAGCACAAAGGTTTGAACGGATTCTGGCGGATGGGTCCGCACGATCCGGAACCCTACAAGCATGCAGTCCACGGTGCACTCCCGCCATTTGCCTTGCTTGAGGCAGCAACGGCCCTACCGAACGATGCGGGGGCGCCGCACTGGAAGGATGCCGTCCAGCGCTACATTGAGCAGTACGTGATTCCGATGACTTCCCGATCGCCGTACGGCTTGGTTCCGTTCGGGTTATTCCGTGGTTCGCCTACGCCCGAAAGGTACCGTGAGCTGGGCAGGGGCTTCACCTACCGGTATTTCATGCCGGTAAGGAAACAGTTCTGGTGGCAGGGCCTGAATGCGCACTATTTCTCTCATGCGCTACTGTTAGCAACGGCAGCCAAGGAGCTTGGTAATCCAAATTGGCGGGACCTGGCTTACGCCCAAATCGAATGGGCTTTCGGCATGAACCCGTTTGCGGCGACGCTTGCCAGCGGCATAGGTGTTCGCAATCCCTTTCCACACTCGCGCTATGTCGGGATTGTTCCCGGCGGCATCATGAATGGAATCTGCGGGAATGCGGAGGACGAACCCATTCTCGACACCACATACGCGGGGATCTGGCGCACCAACGAGTATTGGAGCCCGCACGTCGGCTACTTCGAGTGGGCACAATCAGTGTT
>JAFARV010000375.1 GCA_019245255.1 Acidobacteriaceae bacterium
CGACTGCAGGCAATCGGAGCTCTGCCCAACGATCTTACGCACACGCCTCGGGAATACGTCCGTGTCCTCTCAGGCACGCAAACGGCGGAAAACACCAAATCGTTCCGCACACTCGCGAATGCGATCGAGCGCTGCTGGTATGCGTGCATGCCGGCCACCCCCGAAGATTTCTCGATCTGTCTTAAGTCACTGGAGGCGCTCGGTTGCAAACGGGATTGAGCCGCACCGATCGGAATTTGTTGCTCGGGGCCGCGCTGTTGGCAGTGCTGATGGCCGCCGCTACGGTTGCGTTTGCACCCGCGAGGCCTGAAGAGGAGACAAGCGTACCGTCGACTTACTCTTCGACTTCGGGCGGCGCGAGAGCTGCGTTTCTATTGCTCGAACAACTTCACTATCGGGTTCGCCGCTGGGAAGATTCGCCCAGGCGCTTGACAGGCATGAACGAACACGCCGTCCTGATTCTCGCCGAGCCCGCCCAGTTCCCCGTCGATCCCGAACGTGACGCCCTGTTGAGATTCGTCAAGAATGGCGGACGGGTTTTGTTTTGTGGTCCATTGGTACGCGAGTTCTTTGGCGGATCCAGCGTGTTCGACTACTATCCTGGCCGGGAGTGGAAACAGTTCTCGCCCGACCTCCCTTCGCCCTTCACTCGCGGTGCTCAGCGCATCAGTATCGATCCTCGCACTTCGTGGCGTCTGATTCGAGCTAAACAACTCGGTTTGTATGGCGGAAAGAGGCCGGTTGTTGTGGCCTGGAGCATCGGGAAAGGAGAACTCCTCTGGTGGGCTGCTGCAACACCGCTGACCAACACCGGACTCGATAAAGAAGATAATCTGGTGCTGTTTCTGAATGCGGTTTCTGTGGCGGGCAACGAAGCTCCGCGCGAGATCTATTGGGACGAGTACTTTCATGGGGAACGGGCCTCCCTCTGGAGCTACCTCGCAAAGACCCCCGTTAAGTGGGGGATGGTCCAGTTCGGAGTCGTGCTCGCAGCGGTTCTGTTCACGTTCAGCCGCCGCTGGGGACCCGTCGTCGCTCCGCGAGCGGAATCGCGGCTTTCGCCGCTTGAGTTTGTGGACACTCTGGGCGCGTTGTATCGGCATGCGGGAGCGGCTTCGGTCGCGGTTGCCGTTGCACACCGGCATCTACGCCTGGCGCTCACGCGCTCTCTGGCCTTACCGGCGGGGATCGAGGATGCTGCACTCGCGCGAGCTGCCGGCCAACGCCTTGGCTGGGATTTATCACATCTCTCCGCCACTCTGGAAGGAGCTGCCAGGGCGCAAAATCGCAAAACCCGCGCGCGCGACGTCCTCACCCTGGTTCAGGACATGACGCGCTATAGTAACCTCCTCGCGAGCAGTCGCAGAGGTTTGGAGAAGAGATAGATTTGGAACACTTTCCCGCGCTCGCCTCTCACGTTCGGGGCGAGCTTTCAAAGGTGATTGTCGGCCAGCATGAGGTGATCGATCAGCTTCTCGTCTTGCTCGCTTGCAACGGGCACGCCGTGATAGAGGGCGTACCGGGACTCGCGAAGACGCTCATGGTGAAGAGTCTCGCCCGTGTGTGCGGTCTCAATTATCATCGCGTCCAGTGCACGCCGGATCTGATGCCTGCAGATGTTACGGGCACGAATGTTTTTAATCTCCAGGACAGTTCGTTTCACCTGCATCGCGGTCCGGTTTTCACGGACCTGCTGCTTGTCGATGAAATCAACCGCACGCCACCGCGGACTCAGTCTGCGCTGCTCGAAGCAATGGAGGAGCGCCAGGTCACAATTGACGGCATTCGCTACCCGCTTCCTGAAAACTTCACTCTGCTTGCGACTCAGAATCCCATCGAGTTCGAGGGAACGTACCCGCTGCCCGAAGCGCAATTGGACCGCTTTCTTTTGAAGATCAAAATTTCGTATCCGTCGGCCGAAGCCGAAGCCGAGATTTTGTCGCGCTATGAGCTTGGGTTCGATCCACGGCGCCTGGATGCGATCGCGCTCACTCCGCTCGATGTAGGCCTTCTCGCGGCCGCGCGCGGCGAAATTGAGCGGGTCAAAGTGGAACCTTCGCTGTTTCCATACATGGTTGCGGTTGTGCGCCGTACCCGTGACTGGCCGGCGATCTCTGTCGGTGCTAGCCCGCGCGCGGCAGTCGGCCTTCTCTTCGTCGCCCGCGCGCTCGCCGCCATGGACGGACGCGAATACCTGTTGCCTGATGACGTCAAAGCCGCTGCCGGTCCCGTGCTGCGCCATCGCATTCTCCTGAAGCCGGAAGCGGAACTGGAAGGGCTCACTACCGATCAGGTCATTGAACAGGTGCTTGCCACAGTTGAGGTGCCGCGCGTGATGCAGACCGTGGAGCACTAACACGTGAGTCATCCACTCACGGCCGCTCCAATTGAGGCCGCTACGCACTCCCGCAAATTTCTTCCCGTGGGCTTTGGAGTCCGCTTTCTGGTCCTGTTGGCCGCAGGCTTCGTATGGTTGATCCCGGCGTGGTGGTCACCTCGCCTGATCCTCGCGATGTTCGTGTGGGATGCGGCTCTGTTTCTGTTGTGGGCTGTGGACCTGCTTCTGCTGCCACCGCCAATTGCGCTGGCCGTCACGCGATCGTGGTCCGGACCGCTGACGATCGGACATTCGGCTTCGGTCACAATACACGTTCACAACGGCAGCGGTCGCATTCTCTTCATAGCCGTTGTTGACGAGACACCGCTAGGCCTGCGCGACCAACCGCCATCGTTCACTCGAGAGCTGAACCGCAACGGATTGACCTCTACCTACGAGGTCACTCCACGTGAGCGGGGAACGGTGCGGCTTGGCCACATATTTCTTCGTTATGGCAGCGGGCTCCGCTTCGGCGAACGCCGCTGCGAGGCCGACGTCTCGCAGGCCGTGACCGTGTATCCCGACCTGCTCCAAGCGAAAGACGAGGCGCTCTACCTCATCCGCAGTCGTCAACAGCAGGTCGAAAGACGCCAGCACCGTTATCGCGGACTCGGGCGCGAATTTGAGAGTCTCCGCGAGTACCGGCACGGCGATGAGATGCGGGATATCTCGTGGACCGCCACTGCCCGCCGTCATCAATTGGTTACGCGCACGTACAACATCGAACGCAGCCAGACGATTTGGATTGTACTCGATGCAGGACGGCTCATGCGCGCTCAGGTTCACGTCCCGGCATCGGAGTACACAAAGCTCGACTACGGAGTGAACGCAGCGTTATCTGTCGCTCAGGTTGCCTCTCAGAATGGCGATCGGGTGGGTATGATCGCGTACGGACGGTCTATCCAGGCTTCCGTACCACCAGGCCGTGGACCGCATCAACTGCGACAGTTCGTCGATGCCCTTGCCCATGTCCGTGCTGAGCCACTGGAAGCCGATCACTCGCGTGCGGCCCGCACTTTGCTTCACAAGCAGACCAGGCGCGCCCTGATCGTGTGGATCACCGATTTCGCGGAAACGCCTGCCCTGCCTGATGTAATCGAATACGCATCTCATCTGGGGCGGCGCCATCTGGTTCTGTTCGCGGCCGTCAGCCAGCCGGATCTCGCCGTCGCCGCGCGTTCCATCCCGGAATCCGAAACTGCGATGTTCCGACAGGCGGCTGCACTCG
>JAFARV010000400.1 GCA_019245255.1 Acidobacteriaceae bacterium
TGTTGGCCAAGCCTGTCGTGCACGGGGTGAAGCGGTTCTCCGGCTGGGCAAAGGGTATGACGTTCGCGTCAGGTCTGCTGAGCCTGGGCTTTGGTCTGTTTGTGGCGTATCAGATCGGGTTTGTGGATGGTTTGTTTACGTCGCATCCGACCTGGACGCCCCGTTAGCCTCAAGCTGGTGACAGAGCTGTCTGGCCGTTCGGGGCCCAGTCTCCGCACTTTGGTCGGTGTGAGCTTAGAACGCGGACTGGGAGTCCGCCGCAGGCCACGGGCCTGCCCCACAGGAAATTGCATTATCTTCGGCTGGATTTCTTGGCGGCGGATTTCTTCTTTGCAGACGTCTTTTTCGAAGCGGTTTTCTTAGAGGCCGTTTTCTTGCCGCGCTTCCTTTGATTCGGGCTGGGTGGAATGTCGGCTCCGGCGCGACGCGCCTCGCTGAGACCGATTGCGATTGCCTGTTTCGGATTCTTGACTTTCTTTCCAGACCGGCCGGATTCGAGTTCGTGATGCTTGAACTCGTGCATCGTACTCTTCATCTTATTTTTGACGATGCGCTTCGACTTCGGACCGGACCCCGATGAAGTTTTCTTCTTCGCGGCTTTCTTCTTTGTAGCCATGTTCTGATGACGCAGAAACGGCTTCGAGCGTAGCGAAATACCTGCTCTCCGCTGATATCCTGAGTCAGAGGTCAGGTATTGTCCCGTATAGGATCAGCGTTCCGAAGCTTCTTCTCAATTCTCTTTTCCGGTATTTTGCCGGAAGACATCGCGTTGGAGTTCGGATATACGAAAGCCCAAGCCGCTCCGGTGGCGCGGCCTGTCGAGATACCGAAAATCAAAGTGAGCGATGGCGCCTTGCAGATGCTGCAGGTGCTACAGCGGGACTCCCGGCTGATCGATTTCCTGATGGAGGACATCGCATCGTACGCAGATGACCAGATCGGCGCAGCCGTACGAAGCCTGCACAGCGATTGCCGAGCGACGTTGAGCCGCCATGTTACTCTCGCGCCTGTCATCGATGGAGTAGAAGGCACCTTTCACAAACTGGACCGCACCAACACGCCGGACCCAAATCGGATCAAGCTAATTGGTAATGTTCCGGCCAGCGGTAAAACGGATGGCGGCACACTGAGGCACCGCGGATGGCAAGTCACATCCGTTAATCTGCCGGCACTCGGCAAGCAGGATCCGGCTGTTCTTGCGCCCGCTGAAATTGAAGTTAGCTAAGCGGATCTCCTGATGCCGGAATACATCGTCGGTATTGATCTGGGCACGACAAATAGCGCATTGGCGTATGTGCCGGTATCAGATGAGCCAACAAGCGTAACTGTTCTTCCCGTCCCGCAGCTTGTGAGCGCGGGCGAAGTCGGGGAGTTGGACTTGCTGCCGTCATCTTTGTATGTTCCGGGGCCTGGCGAGTTTGTTGAGGGTGCGCTTGCACTGCCGTGGAACCAGAATCCAAAGTATGTTGCCGGGCAACTCGCACGCTCGCGAGGTGTCGAGAATGCGAACCGGCTGGTCGCTTCGGCCAAGTCGTGGTTATCGAATCAGAATGCCGATGCAACACAACCGCTGTTGCCACTAAGTGCGCCCGAGGGAATTGAAAAGGTCTCGCCGGTTGAGGCATCGAGGCAGTATCTGGAACATCTGCGGGCGGCATGGAACTACACGCATAGCGGCGCAAAGTTCGATGAACAGAGCGTGTTGATTACCGTTCCGGCATCGTTTGATGCCGCAGCAAGAGAACTCACACAACGTGCGGCAAAGCTTGCCGGGTATCCCGATCCGATCATATTGGAGGAACCGCAGGCGGCGTTTTACGCATGGATCGAACGTAATCCGAACTGGAGGGAGCAGGTTGATCCCGGCGATCTGATTTTAGTTGTCGATATCGGCGGCGGCACAACCGACTTCACGCTAATTGCAGTTTCTGAGAAAGACGGCGAGCTGCAACTGGAGCGCGTTGCAGTTGGGCAACATATTCTGCTTGGCGGGGACAACATGGACCTTGCCGTTGCGCGCTTCGCGGAGCAGCAGTTTTTGCAGCGCGGAACCAAGCTTGATGCGATGCAGTTCCATTCGCTCTGGCAACAGTGCCGGGCTGCAAAGGAGGTCCTGCTGGCGAGCGATGAATCAGGCGCCGCGGCGGAGCAGCCGCTCACGATCCTGGGACGCGGGACGGGTTTGGTCGGCGGAACCATCAGGGGGAAAATTAGTCGCGATGAGGTGCGAAGCCTGCTGCTGGATGGCTTTTTCCCTGTCGTAGGAGCAGATGCGGCACCCGCACGGCAGCGACGCGCTGCACTGATGGAAGTGGGCTTAAATTATGCGGCTGATCCGGCAGTTACGAAGCATCTCGCGCAGTTCCTCCGCCAATCAGCCGGGAATGCGGGCGGGGAAGACTTTGCTCGACCGACGCATCTTCTCTTAAACGGCGGCGTGCTGCAGGCCGGGGCGATTGAGCATCGGATTTTCGAAGTCCTGAACAGTTGGCTGCAACAGGCAGGCGCGAATGCGATCACTGAGTTGCGAACCGAAACGAAGAGCGCCGACCTGATGCATGCTGTTGCGCGCGGGGCGGCGTACTACGGTCTGGCTCGCACGGGGAAGGGCGTGCGAATTCGAGGCGGTGTTCCGCGCAGCTACTATGTCGGCGTAGAGAGTGCGATGCCGGCGGTTCCGGGGATCGCCGCTCCCATGAAGGCGTTCGCGGTGGTTCCGTTCGGGCTTGAAGAAGGCTCCAGAGTGGAACTGCCGCAGCGAAGGTTTGCGCTGGTGGTGGGCGAACCGGCGGAATTTCGATTCTTCTCTTCGCTAACACGTAAGGACGACGCACCGGGTTCTCTGCTGGAAGATGTGGGCGAGGATCTCGAGGAGCTTGCGCCGATTGAAGTTTTCTTGCCGCCGCAGGGTGATGGACAGCAGGAAGAGATCGTGCCGGTCACGTTAGAGAGCAATGTCACCGAGACTGGAATGCTGGAGCTGTGGTGCGTTGCCTCAGACGGGCGGCGCTGGAAGCTGGAGTTTAACGTTCGGGAACGCGCGGCGGCATGAACATCGGAATCGATCTCGGTACAACCAATTCCGCGCTCGCATATGTAGATGCGCGTGAGGCCGCCGAAGCCGACTTTCCACCCATTCACGTGTTGCCCATCGAGCAGCAGGTGGATGCGAATCGCACCGCGGCCCTGCGAACGCTGCCGTCATTTCTATTTCTGAGTGAGCCGCCGGTTGTGGGCGCCTATGCGCGTGATCAGGGAGCACTGGTGCCGACCAGGAGCGTTCACTCCGCGAAATCGTGGTTATCGAACTCGGAGGCGGACCGTACGGCGAAGATTTTGCCGTGGGATTCGCAGGAGGAGGGCCGAGTTCTCTCGCCAGTTGATGCTTCGACCAAGTACCTCGCATATCTTGGGGAGACGTGGCAACGGGTGAAGGCCAGCGGCATTGGTGATCAGGACGTCGTGTTAACGGTGCCCGCGAGCTTTGACGAAGAAGCGAGAGAGCTGACCGTTCAGGCGGCGCGGGAGGCCAGGATCGAGAAACTGACATTGCTGGAAGAGCCGGCGGCGGCGTTCTACGCGTGGATTGCAGGGCACCTTGCGAGATCAAACAAAGAGCTGTTCGATGGGCAGCTTGTGCTTGTTTGCGACGTGGGCGGCGGGACGAGCGACTTTACGCTGGTGCGGGTGAACCGGCAGGGCGACAAGGTCGAGTTCACACGTACCAATGTAGGGCGGCATCTGTTGCTGGGTGGCGACAACCTCGACCTGACGATTTCGTGGCTCGCAGAATCCAAGCTGGGCAAAACATTATCGCTGCGCCAGCGCAGTGCGCTCAGGCGGCAATGCTCGGCCGCAAAGGAAACTCTACTGAGCGAAAACGGGCCGGCTTTGGTGGATGTAACGGTGATTGGCGCGGGATCGGCGCTGATTGGCGGAACCCTGAAGACGAGCATCACCCGCGATGAGGTTCTGGAACTTGCGCTCGGCGGGTTCCTGCCGCCATGTCAACTGAGTGATGCGCCGCAGCAGGAGAGGCAGAGCGTATTTCGTGAGCTTGGTTTGCCGTATGTTTCCGACCCAGGGATCACGCGGCATTTGGCGGAGTTCCTCAAGAATTCGCCGGCGGCGGAACACGGTATTGACGCGATCTTATTCAATGGGGGCTTCTTCATCCCGCAGGTCTTTCGCGAGCGAGTGCGGGATGTGGTGGAACATTGGTTCGGGCGGAAGCCACTGATATTTGAGAACCATGACTTAGATCTCGCGGTTGCGGTGGGCGCGGCTTATTACTCGTATGTGCGATCCACAGGCGCAGGTGTGGTGGTGCGCGGAGGGCTGCCGCGTGCGTACTACATCGGGGTCGAGGCGGCGGAGGCGTCGTCAGCGATTCAGACCGTCTGTCTGATGCCGCGAGGGACAGAGGAAGGTGAAGAGATCAAGCTTTCGCAGCCCGAGCTGCAATTACTGGCGAATACGCCGGTTGCGTTCCGTTTGTACAGTTCCTTGAGCCGCACCGATGACAAACCAGGCGACCTGGTTTCATTTGCACCGGAGGGCGACATGCTGGACCCAGCGAGTGATCCGCGATTGCATGCACCGCTGCGAGCCGTGGTGCGATTCGGCAAAGGGGGTGAGCGGCGGGTACCGGTGACGCTCGGAGCAAGATTGAACGAAATCGGGACGCTCGAGACCTGGGCTGAATCGAAGATCAGCGAGCACCGTTGGCGATTGCAGTTTCAGTTACGGAAGAGCGCGGACGCAGCTGAAGTGGCATCCGCCGCCGCGGCGACTGGTGTCAAGACGGCTGCGGTAGTAAGTGGCGAGGCGCTCGAACAAGCAACAAATCTGATTGCGCAGGTATTCTCGAAGCCGGGATCGGGTCTTGCGCCGGAGCAGCTACCTGCCCGATTAGAACAAGGTCTCGGGTTGGGACGGTTGTCGTGGCCATTGGCTACCATTCGTACGCTGGGAGACAAGCTGCTGGAGCATGCCGACGGGCGTCGAAAGAATGCGCCGCACGAAGCACGGTGGTTGAATCTGACGGGCTTCTGTTTGAGGCCTGGGTTTGGTTTCCCGGGCGACGATTATCGGATTGAGCAGGCGCGGCGAATTTACGCGGGCGGTTTGACTTTTGGCAATCAGGTGCAATGTGAAATCGACTGGTGGATCTTCTGCGGGCGCATTGCGGGTGGGCTGAATCGAAATCAGCAGGCGGATATCTTCCAGCGGCTGTCTCCCACTCTGTTGCCGAAGCAGAAGAAGCGGCCGCGCATGAATCCCAGCTTATATCGCGAGATGTGGCGCACAGCAGCGAGTCTGGAACTGTTGCCACAACAGACGAAGGTTCAGCTTGGCGATGGTTTGGTGGATACCGTGAAAGGGGGCGAGATGGTGGACGCGGCGGTTTGGTGCCTGTCACGACTCGGGGCGCGGAAGCTGTTCAGCGGTCCGATCAATCAGGTCGTTTCGGCATCGGTCGCGAGCCGATGGATGGAGGTGTTGCTGAAGCTGCCACACACACCGGCGGTTCTGGACGCAGTGGTTCAAATGGCTCGCATAACGGGCGATGTTGCACGAGACCTGCCTGCAGGAGTGCTCGAAAATATCCGGCGCGCGTGTGAAGGAAATCCGAACGCGGCGGAGTTGCTGAGGAGACTTGCCGGGGAAGAAGACGATTTAGCTTCATCGAGCCGTGTGTTTGGAGAGGATCTGCCTACAGGGTTTGTGCTGGCAGAGCCTGTGGCGCAGTAATTGGTGCGCGAACTCGACCTAGTCCGGCGCATCCGTGAGCACGCCGCGGCGGCGTATCGGAACCGTTCCGTCGTGAAGGGGATCGGAGACGATTGCGCGATCGTCCGGCCTGCGCAGGAGAACGACCTTGTGTTTACCACGGACTTCGTGCTCGAGGGTCGGCATTTCTCGCTAGCTACGCACAGTGCGCAAGAGGTGGGCTACAAAGCATTGGCGCGCAGCTTGTCCGACTTGGCTGCGATGGGGAGCAAGCCCGTGTTCTGTCTAGTGTCGCTGGCGGTACCCGAGCGGTTAGGCTCAAGATGGATCGACGGATTTTACAAAGGGCTCTTGTCCCTCGGGACTCGTTATAAGATTACGGTCGCCGGGGGCGATCTTTCGAGTTTCGGATCCGTGGTTGTCGATGTGATGTGCTGCGGGCAGGTGCAGCGGAACAAAGCGATCTTAAGGAGCGGCGCAAAGCCCGGCGATTTCGTTTATGTGACGGGCAAACTCGGCGGCGCGGCACATTCCAAATGGACGACGCGGGTGGAACCACGAATTGATGAAGGCATTCGACTGAGCAGACACGTGTCGGCCGGGATCGACATTAGCGATGGACTTTCGATTGATTTGCATCGGCTGTGTCTCGAGTCGGGCGTCGCAGCTGAGCTGGATTCGGCGTTGATTCCAGTTGCGAGCGGGGCGACGCTGGACGAGGCTCTCCATGGAGGAGAGGATTACGAGTTACTGGTTACAGCGCGACCGAATGCGAGAGTGCCAAAAGCGCTGGTAACTCGAATTGGAACGATCAAGCGGGGCAAACCCGGGGCGGTAACCATGGATGGGCGCGCGTTACCGGCCGGCGGATACGATCATTTCGCTCGCGTAAGAAGGGTGAGGATTTGAGCAGAGTTACGGTCGAACAGGTTGCATATGCCGGATGGCGCAATTGCTACCGGCTGACGAATGGTGCGATTGAGCTGATTGCTGTCGCGGATATCGGTCCTCGCGTTATTCGGTGCGGCTTCATCGGTGGACAAAACCTGTTTTATGAATGCAAAGATCAACTGGGCAATCACGGTGAGCCGTGGTGGATGATTCGCGGCGGGCACCGGTTTTGGATTGCTCCCGAGACGGTGCCAGAGACGTACGCGCTCGACAACGATCCGGTAGAAGCAAGTGTGCAAGGGCATGACAGCCTCGTTTTAGTTCAGCCGGTAGAACACGAGACCGGCTTGCGGAAAGAAATCATCATCACGATGCACGAGGATGGTTGCATACAACTCGCGCACCGCATTACGAACGCGGGCAAGGTAGCGGTCCGGTGGGCGCCATGGCCGGCCACCTTGCTGGCCCCCGGTGGAGTGGCATTCGCTTCCTTTCCTGAAAGGGCGACTCACGAACAGAACCTGCTGCCGACCAACCCGTTTGTGATGTGGGCGTATACGGACCTGTCAGATAAGCGATGGACCTTCACAAAGAAGTGGGTGGTGCTCCGGCAGGACTCATCGATTGACGGCGCGCAGAAGATGGGTCTGTTCAACGAGCGGACGTTCGCCGCCTACCTGCTGAATGGTGAGCTGTTTGTAAAGCGGTGTCGCGCCCATCGGAATCTGCCGTACGCGGACTACAACTCCTCGCTCGAGATCTTTACAAATCCCGACTTCATGGAATTGGAGACTCTGGGCCCACTAACGGAACTTGCGCCGGGAAAGTCTGTCTCTCATGCCGAGGAGTGGTGGCTTCACAGGCCCGTCGAGATTGGCTCCGACACTGATCCGGAACTCGATCGGGTGTTTGCGCCCTTCATGCAGTAACCTGAAGATAAACCTTCAAAGCAATTCTTATGTCGCAGTTGCGCTACACCACGCCGCACGGTATTACTGTCACTCGAAACAGCTCGAAGGTGGCGTATTCACGCGGGCTAAACCACATTCTGCGGCAGTTGGATTCGAAGCTCGGCATTTACCTTTCGTCCGGCTATGAGTATCCGGAGCGGTATTCGCGTTGGGATATTGCGAGTATTGCCCCGCCGATTGAGATTGTCGGGCGAGAGCGTGTGGTCAGCATTCGCGCGTTGAACGAACGTGGCGAAGTACTGATCGATATTTTGCGGCCGTTGCTGGAGACACACCCGCATTGGGATGCGTCGTTTTCTCAAGCGTTGGCGGAGTTGCGGCTACATCCTCTTGCGGAACGATTCCCCGAGGAAGAGCGCAGCAAACAGCCGTCTCCGTTTTCGCTCTTGCGTACGCTGATTCAGGAGTTTCACAATCCGGAGGATGCGAAGCTTCTGCTGGCCGGAGCGTTCGGTTATGACCTGCTGCTGCAGTTCGATCCGATTGAGCTGAGGCTTCCGCGCGATGGCCAGAAGGATTTGCACCTCTTTCTTTGCGATGACGTGTACTTCATGGATAGGAAGAAGGAGACGATTGAAAGATACCAATACGATTTTTCTAGTGCTCAGCTAAATACCTTCGGGCATCCTTGCACGTCACCGAAAGTTAAACGCGTGCGCGCAACCGGCGCCCGGGGAGAGATCGAATCCGATCACACCGCGCGCGAGTACATGGACAAGGTGGACGTCGTACGGGAAGGCATGCGGCAAGGCAACTACTACGAAGTTGTATTACGGCAGACATTCAGCGCGCCTTTCGACTCGAGCCCTTCTGAACTGTTCCAGCGAATTGCGAAAACCAGCCCCAGCCCTTACGAATTCCTGTTGCAGATGGGCGATGAGCAGCTGGTCGGCGCTTCGCCGGAGATGTTTGTGCGAGTGGACGCTGATAGGGTGGAAAGCTGTCCGATTGCGGGAACGGCACGGCGGTCCGGCGACCCGATACGGGATGCCGAGAGTATACGGCAGCTTCTGAACTCGCCGAAAGAAGAGTCGGAGCTGACGATGTGCAGTGACGTGGACCGTAACGACAAGTCGCGCGTGTGTGTACCGGGGTCGGTGCGGGTGATCGGGCGCCGGCTTATCGAATCGTATGCGGGGCTGTTCCACACGGTCGATCACGTCAAAGGAACGCTGATGGAGGGGTTCGATTCGCTTGATGCGTTTTTGACGCACATGTGGGCGGTAACCATCATCGGAGCTCCAAAGAAATCGGCGGCGCAGGCGATCGAGGATCTGGAGAAGGATGCGCGCGCCTGGTATGGGGGTGCGCTCGGGTGCATCAGTCTGAACGGCGATATCAACACCGGGATTCTGATCCGCACGGTTCACCTGCGGGATGGCGTGGCACGTTACGGCGCCGGTGCAACGTTGCTCTATGACTCCGAGCCGGCGGAAGAGGACAAAGAGTGCCGGCTGAAGGCCACGAACTTTTTCCGGGCGCTATATCCGGCGGTGGCAAGCGGGCCCGAAGTTCACGACACCCGCAAGGTCGGGCAGGGTGCGCGGCTGCTGTTGGTCGATAACGACGACTGCTTCATTCACACGCTTGCCAATTATGCGCGCCAAACGGGCGCGGCGGTGTCGACGTACCGATCGAAGGGCGTACTGGATGTGATCGATTCCGAGCGGCCGGATATCGTTCTGATCTCGCCGGGGCCGGGACGCCCGCAGGATTTTGGCGTACCCGAACTGGTTCAGGAACTTGTCGCTCGTAGCATTCCGGTTTTCGGCGTGTGTCTCGGACTGCAAGGGATTGTGGAGGCTTTCGGCGGCAGACTGGGCGTGCTGGGGTATCCGATGCACGGAAAGCCGTCTCTGGTTACACACCGCGGCCGGGGCGTATTTCGCGGTTTGCCTTCTCCATTCCGTGTCGGGCGCTATCATTCGCTATTCGCACAGCGCGACACGTTCCCGTCATCTCTTGAAATCACTGCCGAATCGGAAGATGGCATCATCATGGCCGTGCGACATCGTGACCTGCCCATTGAAGCGGTGCAATTTCATCCTGAATCAATTCTGAGCCTGGAACGAGATTGCGGCCTCAAGCTGATGGAGAACATGATCGAGATGTATGCACAGGCCGGGGCGGCACTTCGGCGCGCATAGACTTGACGGAACGGCGCAGCGTTGCAGTTGTGGGTGGCGGTCTTGCCGGGCTGGCCACGGCAGTTGCTTTGGGCTCCGCGGATTACCGCGTTACGCTGCTTGAAGCACGGCCGTTTCTCGGCGGCCGCGCAACGTCCTATCCGCTAAACACAGCCGACGACAACAGTACAAGGATTGATAATTGCCAGCACATCCTGCTGCGCTGCTGTACGAACCTGATCGACTTCTACCGCCGCCTGGGTGTGTCGAATAAGATCCACTTTTTCGACGAGTTCTATTGGATCGAGCCAGGCGGAAGGATGTCAGTGATGAAAAAGGGCATCCTGCCGGCTCCGCTGCACTTTACAGAATCATTTGCGCGGCTGAAGTTCCTTTCGCTATCAGACAAGTTTGCGATCGGCAATGCGCTATTGTCCGTGAAATACGAGTACGGCAAGCGAGCGGATCTGGACAGCATTACGATGCTCGACTGGTTGCGTGAGAAGAAGCAGACGCCGCGTGCCATTGAGCGCTTCTGGCGTCAGGTGCTGGTGAGCGCAGTGAACGAAGAGCTGGATCGGATGGCGGCAGCGCACGGGCTGCAAGTGTTCTTTTTCGGTTTCCTTGCCGCGTCGGATTCGTACCAGATGGGTGTGCCGACTGTACCGCTGAGCGATTTGTACTCCGAAAATGCGTGGGCAGAGTATCCCGAGGTGAAGATTATGGAACGCCGCGCGGTGCAGAAGGTTGTTGCCGAGAATGGCGCGGCCCGGCGGCTGGATACCAACGCTGGGGAGGTTGTCGCGGATGCTTACGTGGTCGCTGTTCCGTTTGAGCGAGTGATGGCGATTGTGCCGGACTTAGAGTTACAACTTGAGTCATTCGGGCACTCGCCGATTACCGGGATTCACCTATGGTTCGATCGCGCTGTGACGGATCTTCCGCATGCCACACTGCTCGATCGCACGATCCAGTGGATGTACAACAAGGATTCGGGTAAGCAGCTGCAAGTCGTCGTGAGCGCTTCGCGGGCACTAACAGAAATGCCCCGAGAGCAGGTGATCCAACTCGCGCTACGTGAACTGGCGGAATTCTTTCCGATTGTAAAGTCTGCGCATTTGGATCACGCACACGTTGTGAAGGAAATTCGTGCGACATTTTCGGCAGTTCCGGGCCTTGAACAACATAGGCCCATGGCTGCGACAAAGATCTCAAATGTATTTCTGGCCGGCGACTGGACGCGCTCAGGATGGCCAGCAACAATGGAAGGGGCGGTCCGCAGCGGGTACCGAGCCGCTGAAGAAGTCACCAAATTCTTCGGTGAGCCTCAGCGGTTTTTGAGACCGGACATCAGTTAGAACCTGCAATAACTGCAGGTGTGTCATTTTATGACGTAACCTCGGTGAACACTAATAACGCCTGTGAAAAGGTGCTTATGCCGATCACGATGGTCATGTAATCATGCCAACACGCCGCCAGCCATCAGGTTACTTTGGGTAACAGTGCCGTTACGCAAACAGTGCTGTACGGGCCGGAGTACCGTGCGGGCTCGGCTCCAGCGTCTAGTTCAGGAATGATAACCGGAACGAATGATGGCGGGTATGTTTCCGGCTTGAATTCTGCAAATTCCGTGACAATTACGTTCGCCAATGATGGCTGGACTCAATGGGCAAGTTGCGTAGGCAGCACGAACGTACCGGGCCAGCAAGCGACGGAGTGCTGTGAGCAATGCTGCAGTGACATTCACGTTCCCCTCACTTATGGGGACTTTGTACTATCACTGTGACCGTTTTTAGGTCGCGATCAGCGGGCGCTCTCGGCAGAACGCTTACGGGAGATCACGTTTTCGACTTCGGCCAGAAAGCCAGACTCCCGATCAACTTTGAGTTCAACTTCCAGCCAAAGGAGTGGAATAGTTCCGAGAGCCCCCTCAACATTCTCGGGTAGGTTGTTGCAGTCCTTCTCAGTGGTGACGAGAGCTTCAGCGCCATAGGCCCGCGCCTGACGCGCGAGACGCTGCAGTTCGATGAGCTTGTAGTGATGATGATCGGAGAAAGTCCACTGGAAGACGGTTTGAAGGTTTAACGATTCGAGAGTGTTCCAGAAGTTTTGAGGATTTCCGAGCCCGCAGAATGCTGCGACTCGTTTCGCTGCCGGATGGGACAAGGCCTTGCGTGTCTTGTAGTCAAACCAGCGCCGAGCGATCAAGCGCGATCGATAGACGGGGGCTTTCGGATTGATGCGTTGCAGCACCTCCCGGATGCCATCGTAAGTGAAATCATCTTCGGCTCGGGAAATTATGAAGATAGAAGCGCGTTCGAGAGCATCGAGCGGCTCACGCAGGCGGCCCGCCGGGACGGCAGCGTTTCCGCCAAATGGATCGAGCCCGTCGATAACAACAATGTCCAGATCCCGGGGCATACGCACGTGCTGAAATGCGTCGTCGAGTATCAGAACATCTGTATGCGGATAGCTGTTAAGCAAAGTCCGGGCAGTCGCGTATCGATCGGCTCCAATGCCGACCGGCGCTATCGCGGAGCGAACGAAAATTTGTGCTTCATCGCCTGTGAATGCCGGAGGAATTCTTGCTCCTGGGGCCAGAATTAACATATCGGCCGTGGAGCGCCGCCGATAGCCTCGCGTCAGGATGGCCGGTGAAAATGCACGTTGCTTCAACTGCTCGGCAAGCCACTTCACAAGTGGGGTCTTTCCCGAGCCGCCTACGGTTATTCCACCTATGCTAATCACGGGAACGCCGAGAACTGGCGCGGTTCTCGCGTAAGTCTGATGCTTGACTTGTCTGCGTTCGCCTTCGCGAACCCACATTTGCGCGAGTCCGCTCAAAACGGCGCCGGATAAAAGCGAACGCGGCGGTGTCGGAAAAGAGCCGGAGTATAGTAGCCGCAGGCGGGCCGCCACGCGGGTCGAAACGCCTCTTTTGCTCTGGACGACAGCAGATGCGCGACGGGCTAAGGCTCGGCGCTCTTGAGGATTCAGAAGCAGCTCGCGGAGGGTTGACTCCAATTCCGCTGCATCGCGTACCTGCCTGATCGCGTTGCTTTCCGCAAAATCGCTGCAGATCCGCTCGAAGTTGTGCATGTGGGGCCCGACCACGACCGGGACGCTAGCAGCGGCGGGTTCGATGATGTTGTGCCCCCCGCGCGGTGCGATCGAGCCGCCAATGAAGGCGACGTCAGCGAGACCGTAGACGTTTGGGAGCTCGCCAATGCTGTCAAGAAGGAAGACACCAGGGAGCTGCAGTTGACGAGTTCCGAGCTTCTTCTCATCGGAGCGTCTGACGAATGGCACACCGGACCTGTGTAGCTTCGCGGCGACAGTGTCAAACCTGCTTAGCTGGCGGGGGGCGAGAATTAGCAAAAGTCGCGGGACTTGTTGCGCCAATTTCCTGAAGACCTGGACAACAATTTCGTCTTCGTCGATGTCGTGACGGCGAAGACTTCCACGTTCATTCGGGCCAGCGGTGCTTGCGGCGATCCAGACGTAGTGAGCGCCAAACGTATTTAAGTGGACTTCAGAGGAAGCAATGCCGATATCGTACTTGAGATTCCCTTCGACAACGATCCTCTCGTCTGGGGCACCGAGTTGGGCGTAGCGTTCGCCGTCAACTGTGCTTTGAACGAAGATCAAATCGGGTAATGCAAGGACTGGTCTGAAAAGACGCCGAAAGCGCTGATAGCGAGGCCACGCGCGGTTCGAGATGCGGCCATTCACAACCGCCAGGCCGGCGCCGCTTCGCTTCACTTCCATGTATAAGTTCGGCCAGATTTCCGTTTCCAAAACCACGACCAGTGCGGGTCTCGTTTTGCGCAGGACCCTCCTTACGAACGACGCAAAATCGAGCGGCGCATAGAAGATTCCGGAAACAAGATGCGCGAGTTGGTGGTGGGCAGTACGGCGGCCCGCGACGGTCGCCGTTGAAACATAGATCGGAACGGCGGGCAGATGTGCGGCTAATTGTCGAATCAAGGGAACAGCCGATGCAACTTCTCCGACGGACACCGCGTGCAACCATATGGAACGCGGGGCCGTCCGTGAGAAGGATTGGGGTAGGAATCCGAAGCGCTCGCCGAAATGGGACCAGTACGCCCGGTCTACTGTCAGCCGGGCCAGGAAGTATAGCAGGATAAAAGGAAAGCAGAGAATCTGAAGGAAGCGATAAAGGAGCAGAGTGCGCGTGATTCCAGGGATCCGATTCGTCATTTCGAGTATAACTTTGGGTGCAACGATGACTGCCCTATGTCTCGCGGGCGGTGACACGCCGTTTCGCGTCGGGGCGGCCGATACCTATTCTCATCAGAGTTCGGACAAGGTAACGATTGGGGCCAAGCCGCTCAAGTCTCAGGAGGACCTTACCGCGGCATTTGGAAAGAGGGCTGATCTGCTGCGCTACGGCGTGTTGCCGGTGTTGGTCGTGATTCAGAACAACCGCTCCAAGACTCTCGATTTGCGCGATCTCGAAGTGAATTTGGTGGGACAGGACGGACGTCACGTGTCAGCTGTGAACCCCGAGGATATTCCATTCCTCTATAAAAGGCGGCAATCGCAGGTGCCGATTTCGGTGCCGTTGCCAAAGAGGGGCAATCCATTGAGTAGCCCGGAAATTGTGTCACGAGCTTTTTCGGCGAAGATGCTACCGGCGGGAGACTCTGCCAGTGGGTTCTTCTACTTCGAGGCGATGCCGGAAACCGGGGACAAGCTGTACCTGAATGGTCTGCACGAAACGCCGTCGGGAGCCGAAATCATGTATTTCGAGTTTCCGCTAGAACGGTGATGGTTGCGGGTGATTTGTTGAAAGAAGCACTAACTAATGAGGCAGTTCCAGCCGCGTCTTGCCATCCCTATTCTCATAGCGGAGTTCCCACGTGCCATTCTTCGCCTTGCGAGAAGGTTTCACGAAATAGAGATACCCGGCCACGGGTTGGGCTGTCTTCCCGTCCGGCAGTGATCTCTCCCACAACTCCTGCGCGACCATGTTGGCATTCTGTGTAGGCGATTGCCTGATTGGCGGCGCTGGCGCCGTCTGATCGCAATCATGAGTCCGGCACGGCACTGGAGCCGGGCCGCCAATACCGACGCCCACTTCGGTTGAAGTGACAGTTCCCGTGGTTGTGCGACCTGTTGCTGGGTCCGGGTAAGAAACACGTCCGACCGAAGCGCCAACGGAAGTGTTCACGTTTCCCGGTATGCCCGTCGCTTGCGGTGGCTGAGGCCGACCTTCTAGAATCTCCGCAATTGTGTCCGCCGGGACTGGACGCATGCCCACCAATTGTTCGCCAATGGCGAGCGTGAAGTCGTTCGAGTCCAGATCCAAATCCTTCCCCGAAGCCGGAAACATACCGATTTCGACGACGACATAACCGGCGTGCGCTAGGTCAAACTTGAACATTTTCTTAGCCTGGTCAGGCGGCACCACGTAAGCGCCAATCGAAAACTCCGGCGTCTCACGGTTAGCCGGATAACTCGCTGCATCGGCGCGAGGTCGCATCCCCGGTGATCCGGCTAGCACCGGTACGCTGCAAGCCAAAAAAAGCAGAACGGCGCATCTCATTCCGGTCCGCCCTCCCCTTCAGCAATTCTACGCCGGCAGCATTGCTCCCGTTTCCATGTTTGCTCCCTGTGTGCCGGTCGAATTGCCCGACTCGCTATAGTGATCTAATTCCAATAATTCCGGTCCAGATTTC
>JAFARV010000530.1 GCA_019245255.1 Acidobacteriaceae bacterium
ACTTGAAGTGGCAAGAGCAGCCACAACTGCTGACCGCGCAGCGGTCGAGCGGGCAGCCGTGGATGTGGACCATTGCACGATTCGATCGCCCATTGATGGAGTCGCGGGATATCTCGCAGTTCAGCAGGGAAATCTTGTTAAGGGCAACGCGGATACTGCCCTTGTCACCATCAATGAAATTGCGCCCGCTGTTGTCAGTTTCCCGATCCCCGATAGATATTTGAGCGAGGTCAGACAACGTCTCGCGCTTGGTCCTTTACCTCTTCGAGTCTACGCGCCGGGCGGGGGACCCGAACTGAGCGCCGGCTCGGTGAGCGTGCTCGACAACTCGGTAGATAACAGCACAGGCACAATTCGCCTGAAGGGCGTCGTTCCGAATCGGGATCATCGCCTTTGGCCCTCACAGTCGCTCGAGGCGATGCTCGCGCTCAAAACGGAACGCCACGTTGTGATCGTTCCGAAAGAGGCGGTGCAGCAGAGCGAGCGCGGGCCATACCTGTTTGTCGTAGCCAAGAATCAAACTGCTGATCTTCGATCAATTTCAACCGGAGCCGAGAACGACGAAAAAATCGTTGTTACCCGAGGCGTCGAGGCGGGTGCAGATGTGGTCGTCGACGGCCAACTCCGACTCCGGCCAGGCATCAAGGTCAAGATCGCTTCGGCACCGAAATCCCTTGCGTCGGAGTCGCACCCGTGAATCCATCCGCTGTATTTATTAGGCGTCCAATCGCAAGTTTGCTTTTGGCTGCAGCCCTGACGTTCTTTGGCGCACTAGCCTACCGTGCGCTTCCCGTCAGCGATCTGCCAAGCGTCGACTACCCGACCATCACTGTATCGGCATCGCTTCCCGGAGCCAATCCCGAAATGATGGCAGCTTCTGTCGCCGCGCCGCTCGAACGGCAACTATCGTCCCTCGCAGCTATTGACTCCATGCACTCCGCGAGCATCCAAGGGTCCACGACGATTACCGTCCAGTTTGCGCTCGACCGCAACCTCGACGGAGCGGCTCAGGATGTGGAGGCAGCCATTTCCAGAGCAGCTCCCCAACTGCCACCGAATATGCCCAGCCCGCCTTCCTATCAGAAAGCAAACGCCGCCGCGTTCCCCGTGATCTTTCTTTCCATCCGGTCACCGTCTCTTCCCATGCAACTGCTGAACTATTACGCGGAGACCGTGATCTCGCCACGCTTATCTACTGTTCCCGGTGTGGCGCAGGTTCTCATTATCGGTGCCCAAAAGCTCGCCATCCGAGTTCGCATCGACCCGGCCGCGTTGGCTGCGCGCTCCATTGGCATAGACGAAGTACAGACAGCAATCGCGCGGGCAAACGTGAATCTTCCCGCAGGCGCGATATACGGGAATCAAACGTTGGTCCTAGAGCCCGCAGGTCAACTCGTCGATGTCGCCGCGTATCGTGAACTGATTGTTGCGCATCGAAATGATGCTCCGGTACGGCTTCGCGATGTCGCCGATGTAATTGAAGGTGTCGAGAACGATCAGGGCGCCGGTTGGCACAATGGCCAGAAAGCGATTGTGCTCGCCATCCAACGGAGGCCGGGAAGCAATACGGTCCATGTCGTGGACGGCGTCTTGGCAAAACTCCCCGAACTGCGAAGCGAACTTCCGGCCGCCCTCGACCTGCAGCTTATTTACGACCGTTCAAAGCCGATTCGAACCTCTATCGCCGATATCCGATCGACTCTAATTGTGACGATTGTCATCGTGACCCTGGTGGTATTCGGGTTCCTCCGCGATGTGTGGGCCACGGTGATCCCGAGCGTGGCGATACCGCTGTCCTTGCTCGGAACATTCGGGCTGATGTCGTTACTCGGTTACAGTCTCGATTTGCTTTCCTTGATGGCGCTCACTCTGGCGGTTGGTTTCGTTATAGACGATGCGATTGTGATGGTGGAAAACATTGCGCGCCACATAGAGGAAGGCTCAACTCCACTAGCAGCAGCTTACGCAGGGTCTGGCGAAGTCGCGTTCACAATCCTCTCCATGACGCTTTCCCTGGCCGCTGTATTCATACCATTGCTGTTCCTCGGCGGGCTGCTTGGTCGCTTACTACGGGAATTCGCTATCACGATTACGGCAGCGATCTTGTTTTCCGGCTTAATCTCGCTGACCTTGACTCCCATGCTTTCGAGCCGTCTTCTG
>JAFARV010000639.1 GCA_019245255.1 Acidobacteriaceae bacterium
CAGCACGCGAAGCACGGCGTCCTCGCCGTGAATCGTCGGCATGATCGAGACACGGAAGTCGATCAACCGGCTCTTGTACCGCACGCGGAAACGTCCGTCCTGGGGAACGCGCCGCTCCGCAATGTCCAGCTCGCTCATCACCTTGATACGCGAGATGACGGCCGAATACCATTCCTTCGCGATGGGGCTCATCGCATACTGCAAAACACCGTCGATCCGGTACTTGATGGCAAGCTCCTGATCCCGTGTCTCGATGTGAATATCGCTGGCCCGCCGCTCCAACGCGTTGAAGATGGTGGTGTCCACCAGCTTGATGACCGGCGCGATGTTGCCTTCATCCGATGTGAGCCGGTCGATCGAAAGCGTCTCATCCGCGCCCTCTTCGTCGCCCACCACGTCCAGCGTGAAGCCTTCGGTTACTTCCTCCAGCACACGTTGCGACTGCTCCGTCTTCTTCAGCAGATCCGAAATCTGTGAATAGGTCGCTACTTTGACCTTCAGCTTCTTCGAGAGCAGAACTGACAGCTCGTCGATATGGACGATCTGAGTGGGATCCGATAGGGCGATTTCGAGCGTACCGTTGTACGCCTGCATCGGCACGAAATGATACCGGAACATCAAATCGACCGGCACTGTGCGGAATAGTTCGTGATCGATCTTGGCGGTCTTGAGGTCGACGAAGTCGCAGCGGTATCGTGCCGCGACGGCCCGCGCGCGCTCCGTTTCCTCCATCGGTTCTTTCAGTCCTATCGTTTCCGTCGCCATAAACTCACTTCTCTTGCAATCACCTGCCCACCAACCATTACCAGCGGTTTATCTCGCTTCTTACTCCATTCGCTATCTGATCGTGTCTGCCAGCGAAAAGATCGGTAAGTACAAGGCCACCAGTACGAACGCGACGAACGCGCCCATGAAAATCATGATCACCGGTTCAATCAGCGATAGCAGCGCCGTCATTCGTGTCGATACATCTTCTTCGTAGAATTCCGCAACACTATTCAGCATCTGCGGAAGCGCGCCCGTCGACTCGCCCACCTCGATCATGTCGACTGCCAGACCGGGGAACAGGCCCGTACTCGCGAGTGAACTCGACAACGTTTTGCCCTCTCTCACCATCACCGCCACGCCGTCGAGAGCTTTCTTGAGCAGCGCTGTCCCGAGCGACCGTCCCGCCGTCTCGAGCGCCTGTACCAGAGGAATCCCGCCCACCAGCAGCGTGCTCAACACTCGCGAAAACTGCGCCACCTGATACTTGGTCCAGATCTCGCCCGCGATCGGCGCCCGCCGTTTCCAGTTGTCGATACGCTCCTGCGAGCCCTCGCGCCGCGCCCAGAAATAAGCTGCTATAGCGGCCAGAATCAGAACATAGACGCCCGTCAGGATGTAGCCCCGAGCCGTCGTTCCAACCGCGATCAGAACCTGTGTTGCCACCGGGAGCTTCGCTTCCATGCTCCGGTACAGCTCTGCGAAGTTCGGAACCACATATGTCACCAGGAACACGATCAGGCAAATAACCAGCGTCAGCAGCACGCATGGATACAGCAGCGAAACCAGCAGCTTCTTCTTAACTGCAAGTGTCAGGCGCTGATAGCTGATGTAGCGCTCCAACACTTCTGTAAGCGAGCCGCTTTTTTCCCCCGCCAATACGGAAGTCACGTAAACCGGAGGGAACACGTGCTGGCGTGCAAACGCATCCGACAAACCCGTGCCGGTCCGGACATCATCGCGCACGGCCTGGATGTGACGTCCGAGTTTTTCGTCCGTCAGCCTGTCCGCCAGCAGGTCCAGACCCTTGAGGATCGGTAACCCCGCTCGAACCAGCGTCACGAACTGCTGATTGAAGATCAGGAACTTCTCGAGATTAACCGTCTTGCGCCGAGCCGTAGCTCCTCCGCTAAGGCGGGCGCTCAAATCTTTCGGACGGACGGAATAAACCAGGTACCCTTGCTGGGCGAGCCGCTCGCGGGCATCGCGCTCGTTTGCCGCATCCGCGACCTGCTCATGCATCTGACCTCGCGGATCCGCATATCGGAGTACAAATTCGGCCATTGCTGTCTACTGCGTCTCCTGTCCCGCGGCTGCCGCCGAGTTCACCACCTGCGCCCCCGGCGGAATGTGAAATTGAAACAACTCACTGGGCGCCTTGGGATCTAACCTCTCGTCGCTGAATGAATACGAAATTACCGACTGATCCCGTCCAAACACGTTCATGTGCCGGATCTCTCCATTTCGGGAAACCAGCATCGCAACCTTTTCATAGGGTGTGTGATTGCTCTTGGCCGACGCATCCAGCCATGCGCCGTCGTTACCGTCCCGCACCTCGAAATCCCTGAAATCCTTCCTCAGATCCAGGTGACCGAGCAGGAACGCGAAGGGAGCCCGCATATCTTCAGTGCTTTTGAGTGGGATTTTCTCTACTCTATTGTCCCCTGAGGTATATAGGAATACACTCCTTCCGTCGGAAATAAATAGTTTGCCCTTCGGTTTTGTATATTCCCAGCGCATTTTTCCTGGCTTTCGCAATATCAACGTCCCCGATTCGGCCGGCCTCGGGTGACCCGCTACGCTGTAAGCCTCCTCAAAACTCACTGAGAGACTCCGGGCCTCGTTGTACCTTTTTTCCACCCTGTGAATAATCTCGTCCGCGCTCGGCGCAGCCGTAGCCCCAAAGGTGCTCACTACGCCTAGAGCGAGTACAAAGCTCTGACGTATGAACATGCCACGGCGTTGAGCTACGGCCACAATCGCTCGATCATCCAATTGCCGTCCCGGGTGCGCCGG
>JAFARV010000646.1 GCA_019245255.1 Acidobacteriaceae bacterium
GTTATTCGCCAACTCCTTGATCGCGTGCGGGCCTGGTTCGGAGCTCCTGCCCTAAGCGACGACCTGACGGTGGTTGTGGTCAGGCGGCGATAGGCGGTTTGCGCACCTTAGCTCTTGGCCTTTAAGGTCGTCTAAGCAGCAAGAGCACTAGACTCCTACCTTGGGTATTGGACAGCGGGATTTTCTTCTTTAAAGTTTTTCGTGGATCCGCCGAGTACCTTCCCGTTCTCAACGATAAGTCTTTCTGGAGGCACTCCGTATATGACTTGTTTCAGCCGTTTCTCCCTGATGGGATTGTTGGCGGCAGGATTGATGACCAGCTACTCGCAGGCGACTACCGTCACCACAACCTCATTCAATGGGTGGAAGGCGACTCTGACGGGCTCGCCCACCGAACTGGACTTCAGCAAGATCGGACTTAACAGCTACAGCACAGCGGCGGGAATAACACTTTCCGCAATTGGAAATTCTTCCATACAATTTGTTACAACCGGTCCGGATAACGGCAGTTACTCACTCAACGGTTACTCTAACAACGGAGTGACCAGTCTCGCCGGCGCACAAGATGGGGTCGGGAGCATCAATATCGCAATGCCAGGGTCGGGAGAGAACGCCATTCTGTTCGGAGTTGCCAGCACACCGTCGGCACCAGTGACGCTGACACTTTCCGATGGTGAGGTGTTTACGGTGACGTCTACGATCTTCGGCTTATCGATCTCACATCCGATTACTTGGGCATCGCTCAGTACCGCATCTGGATCACGGCCACTGCTTGAGGATTTCTGGTTTGGAACCAGTTCGGAGCCGCAGGACTCGAATACTCAGTCCAACCAGGGCGTGAGCGCAACTCCGGAGGGTGCAACCCTGCTTCTGGTGCTCGGCGGCAGTCTTCTGCTGTTCGGCGCGCGCCGGAAGGTAGTGCAGGGCGGGATCGCGAGCTAGCGGACTGTCCCAGCGATTTGGAGACCTTGACCCAAGCGTCGACACGAGTGGTCGACGCGGCGGGCACGAGTGCCCGCGCCACAATGAGCGGAAGAGGCCGGTAATGTTTTAGCTGGGACATTCCACTAGCCACCCCGTTCCCCTCGTTTTGGCCCCGGAACAGAACCGTCTTCCGATTGACGGTGCATGCGTCGACCAGCTGCACGATTACACGAGATCGAATTCTAAACGAGTTACTGAAGCGGGAGCGAATTCATACACAAAAGGTGACCCGGCTTGTACGTCCTTATCGGCGATTGACAGTGCATGTGGGTCGTCGAACGTGTTGTGTGCATGAATATCGCTTGCCGTGAGTACAGCGGCGCGGGCTTCAGAAGCGCGTCCGGCGCCCGCAATGTTAATCTCGGTCGCGAGTGAATTCTTGATATCCGGATTGACGACTGTCAGGACGACGTGCTTACCTTTGATTGAGCACGATCCACTGAGCGCCGCGAGTCCCTTTGCCTGACTCGAGCCGGCGCCAAAAACAGTACGCACAGAGGTTGAACCTTGATGCGGCACATACATTTTGAACACATCGTAGACGGGCGTGGTTGCAAATTTCTCGCCTACGGCGATAAACGATGTGTGGATGTTGTTGACCATCTGGGCGGCATTGGCCATGGCGACTTTGTCAGCGTGCCGGTTGAAAATATCGAGAGTTAAGCCAGAAACAAGTGCATCGCGCAGCGTCGGCCAATACGCCCACAGGTAGCTGGGACTTATGGAAGGATCTGTTTCGTGCCAGGCCCCCCATTCATCAACAACTAACTTGACTGAGTGTTCAGTATCCGTCTCGCCCATGATCTGCCAATGGTTGCGGATCAACTCTTCCATGTAGGCGGCCTGAGAAAGCAACTTATACCAACCCTCGTCTGTGAAGGCAGTTGATTGCCCGTTATGCGCGCCGCTGCAGTAATAATGAAGCGCCGTGCCGAACACTCGGCGTAGCGGCTGTTTTCCCTTCTCAGTCAGTTTCTGGAAGAATGTGCGCGTCCAGGCGTAATCCGCAACGTTCGGCCCCGATGCTACGAACGCGATGTCGACGTCCCAGCGAGGGATCCACTCAGTAAACCGCCGAAACTCGATCGCGTATTCGTCACCGGTAAAGTTCCCGCCGCAGCCCCAACTCTCGTTGCCTACGCCCCAGAAACGAACATTAAAAGGATCGGGGTCTCCACCTTCAGCGCGCACTTTGGCCATCGTCGTAGTCCCCGCAGGCGAGTTGCAATATTCGATCCACTGGTAGAAATCGAAAGGATTCAAACTGCGCAAATCCGCTGCGAGGTACGGCTGGGCGCCGACCAGCTTGCAGAAGCGGTTGAATTCACTGGTACCGAATTCATTGGGCTCGTATTTCTGGGGACCGTTCGGGGCCTTTCGGAGATAGGGAGTGTCGGCCCAGAAGTTTGTTCGCGTCGGCCGTTTATTACGAGGGCCGATGCCATCGCGCCAGTTATAGCTGTCGGCAAAGCAACCGCCAGGCCAACGAATGACCGGCGGGTTGAGTTGCTTCAGGCTCTCGACGAGAGCTTTTCGGATACCGCCGATGTTCGGAATCTTCGAGTTTTCACCGACCCAGATGCCGTCATAGATGCAACCGCCCAAGTGTTCCGTAAAGTGGCCATAGATATTCGGCGAGATGGTTCCTATCGGCTCGTCCGGCAGAATGTCGATTCGAGCAGAGGCCGCAAGGGAGGCGCGGGGCCCGAAGAATGCGTCGGCAGCGGCAGCGGTAAGGAATTCA
>JAFARV010000795.1 GCA_019245255.1 Acidobacteriaceae bacterium
GATGTCGGTCACCGCCCCTACAAATTCCAAATCATCGGGTTCGGCTTGTGCTGACCGGTGACCGACAACGCGAATATACTTTACGGAATTGTCCGTCATCAACAGCCGATGTTCAAAATCGAAATCCTTTCCCTCTCGTGCAGCACAATCGATTACCTGTTTAACGAGTTCCCGGTCATCCGGGTGAGTTCGCTCTAGCGTCCGTTCCAGCGTAGGTTGGTTGGTTCGTTCAAATCCGAATATCCGAAACGTTTCGTCTGACCAAGTCAGTTCGCCACGCGACACATGCCAGCCGAAGCTGCCCGTGTGGCTTAACCTCTGCGCCTCAGCTAAGTAAGCCTCGTTTCGTCGCAATGCCCGTTCGGCCAGCTTCCGTTGGGATCGCTCCCCGGCTTCGCGTAGGGCCCGGCTAACTGAAGGCGCGATTCTTGAGAGGCGTGTCTTAAGAACATAATCGGTTGCACCCAGCTTCAGTGCTTCGATCGCCATTTCCTCGACCAAAGTCCCTGACACGAAGATGAATGGAACGTCCGGACATACTTCTTGTGCGATTTTCAAAGCAGAAATGCCATCGAACAAGGGAAGCGTGTAGTCCGCCAGGATCAAGTCAAATCCACCTTGCTGAAGGAAGGCGAAGAAGTCGGCCTGATTATCGGCGCGTGTCAGTTCGCAGGCTATGCCCTCGAGTTCCAGGGTTGCCTGAACAAGCTCTGCGTCCTTGGGCTCGTCTTCGAGATAGAGAATTCGCAATCCTTATTTCTTTCTTACGCTTCCGGGTGGTGGCTCATTGATAATTGCCCAATAAACACCGAGTTCCTTGATAGCGTTGACAAACTCGTGGAAATCTACCGGCTTCACCACATAGCCGTTCACACCAAGTTTGTAGCTAGCCACCTTGTCGCGTTCCTCGCGCGAAGACGTGAGCACGACCACAGGAACCATTTTCAACTTCTCATCGATTTGATCGTTTCCAGAACTTCCAGGCCGTCAATCTTTGGTAATTTCAGATCAAGCAGCAAAACAGCGGGATTCTCATCGTTACGATTTTGGAATTTTCCCCTGCAAAAGAGATAATCCAAGGCTTCCTCACGTTCCGCAGCGATCACGA
This sequence comes from Acidobacteriaceae bacterium, assembly GCA_019245255.1. GTDB lineage: Bacteria > Acidobacteriota > Terriglobia > Bryobacterales > Bryobacteraceae > Bog-105. The sequence goes on from JAFARV010000795.1 coordinate 1,109, forward strand.
CCTCGTTGCCGAGGTTGTATTCATCCAGCGCCGTCATGGTAAGTTCCGTGTCTTTGGGGTCGTCTTCTACCAGCAAAATACGTCCTATGGTCGCCATGTCACCGCTCCAATGGCTTCGGTAATGAAAGATAAAAAGTTGCACCGGCGCCCACCTGTCCCTCAGCCCAGACTTGGCCGCCGTGACGATGAGCAATACGCTGCACCGTCGCCAGTCCGATCCCCGTGCCCTCAAATTCATCGACCTTGTGAAGACGCTGGAACACTCCGAATAGTTTGTTGACGTACTTCATGTTAAAGCCGACTCCATTATCTTTGACAAACACCACCACGCAGTCGCTTCGTTCCTCGACGCATCCGATTTCAATCAGCGGTTGTGTGCATGTGCGTGTGAATTTGACGGCATTAGAGATCAAGTTGGAGAGCGCGATTTTGAGCATTGATCGGTCCCCGTACAGATCCGGCAGCGGCCCAAGTTTCCAGGTCATATTGCATGCTTCGGTCTCCTGCCACATTTCGTTCTGAACTTCGTTTACAAGCTGTTCCAAACTCACCATGGTCTCGCGGGTCTCGGCACGACCTATCCGGGAAAAAGCCAGGAGGTCATCAATCAAGGTGCCCATCCGCTTTGCCGATTCCTGGATCATCAGCATATATCGCCGAACCTTCACATCCAGACTTGACAAAGCGCTCTTTTGCAGCAGCTCTGCATACCGACCATGTGACGAAGTGGGGCACGAAAATCATGGGACACGGAATATGCGAACGCTTCTAGCTCCTTATTTATGGCTTCGAGCTCCGCGGATCGTCTCGTGAGTTGCTGGTTGAGTCCGCGAATATCCCTCTCCCGTTGCTTGCGCTCCCTAATGTCGTTTTCAGTTTCAAGGATCGCGATCGGGTTCTCGTGTTCATCTCGCTGCAACGACCATCGGCTCGCCACCCACACATTCGTACCATCGGCTTTTGTCTTTTGGAGCTCTCCTTCCTAGCGCCCGGCCCGAAGCAATTCCGTCTGAATCTCATCGAGAGGCACCGGAAACGCTGTTTGCAAAAGATAATTAGATTGCTTTCCAATGGCCTGCTCCGGTGCCCATCCATATAACTCATGAGCGCCGCGATTCCAGTAGGTGATGAGGCGGCGCAACGCACTGAACCAAGTGATCAGTAACGCAAAGAGTACGAACACCAAGTAGTAAGGCAGGTCGGCACGTGCGACGTAAAAACTGTAGTAGGGTCGAGTGAAGTAATAGTTAAACGATAGGGTGGAGAGTACAAGCGCGAGAATGGCCGGGCCGACACCCCCATACCAGACAGTTAGCGTGGTCGCAATGAGGAAAAGGGGAAATTCTACGCCCTCCACTTTCTCGCTAAACAGGAAACGACCAATCGCAAGGGCACCTCCCACGGACATCATGGCAAGACCGTACCGCAGAACCACGGACGGGATGTTCGACAATGCGGGCTTTGCGCGCGTCATGCCAGCTCACGACGAAAGCTGTTCGCCCTCCTATCTGCTCTGAGGTTTGCCGGGAACGCCTACGCGGTGGCTTGGCGATTCCTCCCTCTGTTTAGCGCAGCCACCGTTTGGCTGCCAGGCTCGCTATTGGGCAATCATCATAGCGCATTGCACCATGTTCATGAATACCTCGATAGTGGCATGAAAAGACCCCAACCTAGCATCTGGGCATCCGATCACTGTCTAGTAACCGTTCTACTTGATCTCTAAAGTTCTTGATTCCGCCCGGTCGTCACTATTGCCGGGTCAGAGCTCGTCGCTGTCGGCGGGCATTTGCCGAGACGGCGGCAGATTGCCAAGTACTTGGCAGCTCTGGCCCCATGATCTATCTTCCAGTTCCTGCTAAGTGCTTTGCCTGCGGCTGAAAGAACTATCGGCTGGTTTGGTCATTCACGTGTTTCCGCAAAGGTGAGAGTGGCAAGAGCACACTCGAATCATTCAAGCACAGGAACAATATCATGCACAGAAAAGCACTCGGGGCGCAGTTCTACGAGTTTTTCTTTATTTCGCTTCCGCGTCTCGCGCAAGCACACTGTACACGTTGGCAAGCATGAGCGTCTCATCTTTCGCACCATCTCTGGAATTACACGAGTCCCTGCGCAGCAGACGCTTTGTGGGAGCTTGGCTCGCGGCCGCAGTCATCATCCTGGGGGCTTCCTCAACATCGAACGGAGCCGAGCTGAACCCCGAGACACTAAAGGCCTGGGACGCTTACGTAAAGACGCAAAACGCGCGGGTCGCCGAATACTCGAGCGCAACGCCGTTTCTATGGAGTGATCAATCACCCGATCGGCTTCGACTTTTGCAGCAAGGGGAAACGGTTGTCGCTCCCTTTGGCGAGACCCCGCACAGAGTTCCCAAAGGGTTGATTCATCATTGGATCGGTGCTGTTTTCCTGCGCGGAGCTCGTTTGGATGACGTTCTCTCGGTCGTGCGCGATTACAGCGACTACAAAGACTTCTACGCGCCGAATGTCATTGAATCGCGAGTGTTCCGCCAAACGGGCACAGAAGACGCATTCGCACTTCGCATGTTGAACAAAGCCGCGGTCACCAAGTTTGCGCTCGACACCGATTTTCAGGACACTTATACGCGGCTGGATGAAAACAAGTGGTACAGCATCGGTTACACTACTCGCGTTCGTGAGGTTGAGAATTACGGCTCGGCCGATGAACACGAAGCGCCCGCGGACACAGGACGCGGCCTGATCTGGCGGATGTACAGCATCTCCCGATTTGAACAGCGGGACGGCGGAGTGTACATCGAGTTGGAAGCGGTTGCTCTGAGCCGGGATGTTCCAGGTATGCTCCGGTGGGTCGTCGATCCAATCGTACGCCGCACATCCAGAAGTTCTATGCAGGTCTCGCTTCAGAAGACAGGAGGAGCAGTGCTCCAAAGAAGCCGCACTGCGAGGAACAACGAGAATGGTAACATTCCGATAAAATCCGCCATTTCGGAGAACTTACCGGGTGGTCGAGTTCAAAGCGGATTGATTCCCCAAACCCCGTCGCCTGATCAAAGCAAGACTCAATTTAGGCAGTAAATACCGAACGCGTCGTCTTTTTTGACCTGCTGGCGGAGGGTTCCCGCCATTTGCGCAATGAGCGGTTTCGCAACCGGCGCCATCTACTCGAAAGCATGCTCGGGTCCGCGATGCCGCTCATTCATCTCACGCCGGCAACATCGGATCAGGCGCTTGCCTCCGATTGGTTTTCGCGCTTCGAAGGCGCAGGTCTCGATGGCGTGATGGCCAAGCCCGTCGATGGCATCTACGAGCCCAACAAGCGCACGATGCTTAAAGTCAAACATGAGCGGGATTGCGACTGTGTGGTGGCGGGCTTTCGATGGTACAAAAAGGACGCCCAGGCAGTTGGCTCTCTCTTGCTTGGGCTTTATGACGATGGCGGTGCCCTTCAGCATGCCGGTGTGTGCGGCAGATTTTCCGCTGAGATGCGCCGGGAATTAGCGGAATTCCCGGCGCCCTATCGCGTGAATGCTCTTTCCAAGCATCCATGGAAAGAGTGGGCTCAGCACGAAACGGCCGAGCCGGGGCATCGGATACCGGGCGGAAAGCGCCGCTGGAGTCAGGGAAAAGATCTTTCCTGCGAGCCACTGCGCGCCGAGTTGGTTGTGGAAGTTGCTTACGATCACATGCAACGCAGTCGGTTCC
>JAFARV010000947.1 GCA_019245255.1 Acidobacteriaceae bacterium
TGCTCTTAGCGCGTCAAACCTGGGATCGACCTTGATTGAGATGAGTTCAAAACAGCGGTCCTGGACAGCTTTCCAAAGCCACTCGAAGCCTAATTCATACTGATCCAGCGCGAAATGTATCGATGCGAACTCAAAGGGGGAAACGTATCGCTTCTTCTCAAGTTCGTTGAGTTCCCAAAGCGTATTTTGCGCTTCTGTTCGCTTCCCGCTTAGCGCAAGGGTTCGCGCCAAGGCCGCGCGCATGCGAGGGCTGTGAGGGGACAACTGAATAGCACGTTGGAATGCAGCAGCCGATTCCTCAAAGTCCTTCCTCAGTTCCTGGATAATTCCTAAGGTCCAGTATGCCGGCGAGAAGTGAGGATTCAATTCAACTGTATGGTCACACTGTTCGAGGGCCGCTTCGAAGTCGCGCCGGTAGTAATGAATCACGGCAACATCGCGGGCAATGATCGGAGATACAGGGTCGAGAGCTTGCGCAAGCAATAACTGCTCCAATGCTTCATCCAATTTTCCGAGCGGGGCCAGGCAGGAGATGCCGTACCAATGGTGCGCTGTCGGGTAACGAGGATCCAGTTGAATCGCTCTGCGAAATTCGCGCTCAGCCGCGATCCAATCCCAATCCTGCGTGGATTTTACATGGGCAAGAGACGCATGGGCCTCGGCCGATTTATCATCAACCAGAACCGCGGTTGCTGCGTTGGAAGCAGCTTTTGTCCAAACCTCTGCCGGGGCGAGTGCGCCGTAGTGACCCAGCAGACCGTATGCATCGGCGAGACCCGCATACGCCAGGCAGTACTGAGCATCTTCGCGGATTGCCCGGTCGAAGAATTCGGCCGCCTTGTGAAGCCCTTCTTCTGTTCGCTGGCTCAAATGATAGCGGCCCTGCAAATAGAGGTTGTAAGCCGCCAGGTTTTCTGTCCGCCGCTTTTGAGAACTCGTGCCCTCCGTGTCAAGCAATTCTGATTTGACGGTTTCAGCCACTCGAGCAGCGATTTCTTCTTGTACCGGGAGCAGATCATCGCTGCTTCTATCTAGCGATTCGGTCCACAGGAAACAACCACTTGCCGCGTCGATGATGTGAACAGTAACCCGTGACCTTGCGCCGAATCTGCGAATCCCGCCGGTAATAACAAGGGCTGCATCAGAGGGTTCCGTTGACTCAAGTACGCCAGGTTTATCGATGCGAGAGCGATCCCAAGCCACGACACGTACATGCCCAAGCTTTAACAAAGCATGAATGATCTCGTCGCTGATGCCATTGCAAAAGTAGCCCTGATCTCCATCCTGGGAGTGATCGGCGAACGGAATTACGGCGACGGTGTTCCGGCTCACGAAGGCTGCACTCAATGCCCGTTTTGGAGCAGCGATGTCCGTGTGCTTGAAAATTGGAGCGTATCCGCCTTTCAGAAGTTCGATTTGCACGGGATCGCGCCGTCCCTCTTCGGCGTAATACTTTTCCAGACGGGATCTCAGGCGTCTGGCTTGGACGCGAACGATAGGGTCCGTGCGCGGATCAAAAGAGGATTCCTTATCGAACACCTCAATACCGATCAGGAATTCCTTCAAATGATCGCCACGCCCGGAAAGCGTCTCGTTGACAACAAAGGTCAGAAAACGTTTGAGTCGATCCGCCTGTTCGAAGGATTGACTCGCCAGGACGCGCTCAAGGTGCTCCCGTACCGCCTGCTCAGAACACTTAGGAGTCGACGGCGTCGGGGCCCTGAATGTCACAGTTCCATATTAGGTTAATTACTACGGCGCCACCTTGACTCGCTCGCTTCCAAATTCCTGCATAGAGTAGCCGCTTTCAGACGTTCTGCTCACAATAGGTTTCCTTGGTGAGGAAAATCAAAATGCATGACAGCGCTGCCCAAAGCACGATCAGTGCGAAGGCTGCCTGGAAAGCCTGCACGCTATAAACTCGTGTCCCATGCACGATGTCTCCCGTCCATCTTTTATCCAGCGCCCACCCGATCGCCGGCTGAAGTAAGGTAGGCCCAAGCATGTTTCCAATATTCGTGACGGCAGAGATGGTTCCCACATATCGAATCGGAACTTTTTCCTTGCTATACGCGAACCCCAAAACACCAGAGCCGCAAGCAAGGCTCGTTATGGCTGCTGCCGCCACGAATGCCGGAAGCGGCAGCGATTGGGCATAAAACAGCCCCATCCACCCGATTGTCGAGACCAGGGCACCCCCGAGATAGATCGGTTTTCGACGGCGCATCCGGTCGGAAAGGCTTCCACAAATTGGACTCGCTACCGCCCAACAAATGATCATTACCGAGCAAACTGCCGCAGCGGACTTCGCGCTCAGAGCGTACCGTCGTGAGAGGAAGGGAACACCCCATAAGCCTGTAAAAGAGAGCACAGGTCCTACCATCCCGCCTTGAGCAAGAAAGATGAGCCAGGTGTTCTTATAGCCGAAGACCCGCCTAAGTCCCGTGAGAATGCTTCCAAAACTTGCGCGGGTTCGATCTCTTAATTCATCCGGAGCGTAGCTGATAAATCCTTTGTCGGATGGATCGTTCTCGACCAGCATCCACGCCACCACACCTACGCCCAACGTGACAACGCCAGAAGCCACGGCCGTGATGCGCCATCCAAAGGTTTCTATGAGCAGCCGTAAAGGGACTTGCGCAGTGAGCGATCCCATGTTTCCGATGAAGAGTCCTAAGCCGGAAAGCATCGCAAATCTGCGGCGCGGAAACCAGTGTGTAGCAAGCTTGAGGATCACCAGCCATCCGACCGCCGTTGCTCCGCCGATAATCGCGCGGCCCGCGCAAGCCAGAAAGAACGACTCCGTGGTGCCGAAAAGAAAGGCACCGGCCGCGGCGCTAACGCACCCGGCGATGAGTACTTTCTTTGCTCCCCATCGGTCGATAAGAATCCCTATCGGGATCTGCATTGCAACGTATAAGTAAAAGTAAAAGCCTGACAGGTTGCCGAGTTGTTTCGCTCCGATATGGAAGTCGCGCATCAGCTCGCCTGTCATTACGGCGGGAGAGACGCGTTGGTAAAACGCGATGAGATAGAAAGCGGCGCCGATGATCCACACCGACCAACACAGCCAAGACGGGGGGGCGTGCAACACGCTTTCTGTTTCGCGGGATTCCATGCTGAGGGAATGCGCGGGATTGCGAGCAATTGATCGCACGTTGATTTCGCGAGCCGCTAGGCAGAGACCATCTACTCGCCTTTGCGGTAGATATCGTTGATGTTCCAGTATCCAGGTGTCGGTGTTGGAGCGTTTTCCATAGGAACCTGGATGACGGTTGGCACGCCTGACGCAAGCGCATCTTTTATGGCGGGACCAAGTTCCCCGGCAGCTTGGATAGCCACCCCATTCGCGCCGCACGCTCGGGCAATCGCGGCATAATCCAAGCTGTAGGGCTTTCCGTTGCAAGAGAACATACAACCGAAATCCCAGCCGTAGTGCATAGCCTCGAGGCCGGCTATGGTGCCAAATCCTGAGTTATCCATGACAATCCAAATCGCAGGAATGTTCGCTTCCATCGCCGTTGCTACGACGGACATGTTGCTGCTGAAAGCTCCGTCGCCGATCAGCGCCACTGCCGCCCTGTCGGGTTGTGCGGTCTTCACACCCAGAACCGCTGAAGGTCCGAACCCCATGGTTGCCAGCCCGCTTGGTGTAATAAACGTGCCGGGAACCGTGATCGGGAACTGTTGGCCGACGCCATTTTTATTCCAGCCAACGTCTGTCACAACGAATGCATCTTCTGGAAGAGCCTTCCTCAACTCGTTGAGAATCCGCTCTGGACGTAGTGGAAATTGGTCGGACTCTCGCTGATGTGCCCAGTTTGAGGAAAATGAATCGCGACCGCGCCGAATCTCCTCACGAAGTCCGGCCCGAGCAGGATGTGCTTTCCCAGATGCCGCGGTTGCCAACGCTTGCAGTGCGAGCTTCGCATCGGCGACGACGCCTAGCTCAGTCGGGTAATTGCGCCCGATTTCCGCCGGATCAATGTCGATGTGAATCAGCCGGGTTGGGGGGATTGAAAAGGTAAAACGCGGATCCCATGAACTAGAGTTTGCTTCAGCCAGGCGGGTCCCAATTGCCAAAATAAGATCGGCCGTCCGGCACTTTTCATT
>JAFARV010000954.1 GCA_019245255.1 Acidobacteriaceae bacterium
AAAGGTCTTCAATGCATTCCTTCGCGCGGTAAACCATCAGGGCCAGCCCACGGTCATCCTTTGCAAAACGGTTAAAGGTTATGGACTCGGCGAAGCCGGAGAAGGGAAGAATATCACTCATCAGCAGAAAAAACTGAATGAGGACGAGCTCTTTTATCTCTCGCAGCGGTTCGATCTGAACCTGACGCCTGAAACCGTTCATTCGGTCGCATTCATCCGTCCCGAGGACGACAGCGAGGAGATGCGCTACCTGCGGGCGCGCCGCGAAGCCCTGGGAGGATATCTTCCGAAGCGCGATCCGAAGAAAATCACGCTTAAGGCGCCGCCGCTCGAAACTTTCAGTGAGGCGATCGGCGGGTCGCGCGGGCGTGAAGCATCCACTACTAGCGCTTTTGTTGCCGTGCTGAAGTCACTGCTCAAAGATCGTGAGCTTGGCCCGTACGTTGTGCCGATTGTGCCAGACGAGGCCCGCACCTTCGGTATGGAATCCATGTTCCGGGAGCGCGGTATCTATGCCCCGACGGGACAGCTTTATACGCCCGTCGACAGTGACGTTCTGCTCTACTACAAGGAAGCGGTAAACGGCCAGATTCTCGAAGAAGGCATAACCGAGGCGGGCGGCATGGCATCATTCACTGCCGCGGGCACTGCTTATGCCACCGTTGGCATTCCTGCCATTCCGTTCTTCATCTATTACTCCATGTTCGGCTTCCAGCGCGTAGGCGATCTGGTGTGGGCGTTCGGCGACGCGCGGGGCAAGGGGTTCCTTCTCGGCGGAACAGCGGGGAGGACGACACTACTAGGTGAAGGATTGCAACACGACGATGGACACAGCCATGTGCTTTCCAGCGTGTATCCCACCTGCGTCAGCTACGACCCTGCCTGGGCGTATGAAATCGCTGTGATCGTGCAGGACGGCATCCGCCGTATGTACGAGAACAACGAGGACCACTTTTATTACTTGACGGTGTGCAACGAGAACTACGTGCAGCCGCCAATGCCTCAGCTGGAAGGCATTCGCGAGGGCATCCTTCGAGGCATGTACCTCTATAGGCCTTCGGAAACGGGCTCTGTGCAGGTGACGCTGTTTGGCAGTGGCTCGATTCTTAACGAGGCTTTGAAGGCGCAAAAGCTTCTCGCTGACAAGTACGGCATCGGGGCGAATGTCTGGAGCATCACCAGCTATACCGAACTCCGGCGTGAGGCTTTGATCACCGATCGATGGAATCGTCTGCACCCGGATGAACCGGAACGCCGGCCCTACGTCGTTCAGGCACTCGGTGACAGTAATATGCCGATTATCGCCGCGACCGACTACATGAAGATTGTTGCCGATCAGATTTCGCCATGGCTGCCGGGCAAGTTGACCGCACTCGGCACGGATGGTTTCGGCCGTAGCGAGAATCGCGAACATCTGCGGCGTTTCTTCGAAGTGGATGCTCTGAGTATTGCGGCTGCGGCCTTGTCGCGGCTATCGCGGTGGGGCCGGTTTGACGCGCAGCGGGCGAAGCAGGCGATCGCTGAGCTCGGCTTGAATCCCGACAGCATAGATCCCCAATTGGCGTAAGAAAGTTCAAAGGTGCGCAGGCGCTGGCAACCAAGGTCGGCGCCCACGCACAGGAGTCTGCGATTCAAGAACGGCGCTCTCGAGTGCTCACGGCGTGCGCATGGAAGGGTCACCCAGCAGAACCATAGTCCCGAGATAGATTCGCGGCCATGAGAAGTGCTGGTCGTAAGCGGCATTAACAAAGTTGGCGTTGAAGTAATCCTGCTGCGCCATTCTGTACATGTCACCCAACCGGGCGTAGCCATTGGCCTGCTCCGTGAAGAGATAGCGCATGAACCCGGTACCCGCGTCGTCCTCCATAACGATGTTCTCGCCGATGTAGCCGACTCCGCCGCCTGTCTGATTGAAAAGAAAGAGAGAGCCGATGTTCTGCGAGCTGTAAATGCCGGCGTTCGGATCGTAGACAGGGGGAAAGAACCCGTCAGGACCGTCATAGTCCTGCGCAATCAGCGAGGTCTGGCAAGCGACCGCGAAAACCACCGGTTGGTATGGGTTGTCAAGAGCCGAGATCTGCGTCCAATTCCAGGAACCGTAGTATCCCCAGACACTTGGGCCACCGTGACCGACGTAGGTGAGGAACTCGTATTGATTGTTTTGGAGCACGCTCTTGAGGTTGCTCCAGTTTGCGTCGTCATCAAACCAGAAGCCGCTGGGTGCGGTGCAACCGGAGTTCGCCCCGATCTCCTCAGCAAAGCCAAACACGATTAACTGCTGCTGATTGGCTTTGGCGGCGATCTGGTAAATATCTCCGTCCGAGCCGCCATAGCAGGTGTCCGCGATCCAGCCGAAGAGGCCGGGCGGCGGGAAACCACTTCCGCCATAGATCGGGTTATGGCTCTCGTACTTGATGATCTTAGTAAGAAGCGCTGCGAGCGTGACAGGGTCTGACGCGGGAATGCGGCCCACTGCGACATCCGGGAAGCCATCTACGTTATCCGGATTGCCGTTAGGGCTGTTCCAGGACTGCTCGTCGTAGTAGCCGTTGCCATTGGAGTCCCAGTCATCGAATCCAGCGTGAAAACCGATGCCCGGCGTGTGTCCCTTATAGAGGTTCGCGAAATAGAGGTCTGAAAAATGGAATGAGTGGGTGCCGTTGTTGCCGTCCAGAATGGCGCGATAACGCATTGGTACCTGCGAGTTGTCGCCGCCCAGCAAAACATACTTCGTGCCGAAGTTGCGGTAGTTATCTTCGATCGCGTACTTAAGCGAGAGCGCATCGTCGTTGGTGAAAGTGATGGGCGAGAAGCGGCCACCACCGTGGACGATGGGCGCGGGATAGGAGCCTACCACCTGACTCATGGTGAGTAGCTTGGTATCGAGACCGATCGCCTGCTTATGAGAGATGAAGTTTGT
>JAFARV010000012.1 GCA_019245255.1 Acidobacteriaceae bacterium
GTGTACGTGCTGTCGAAGGAAGAGGGCGGACGGCACACGCCGTTCTTCAATGGTTACCGGCCGCAGTTCTACTTCCGCACCACCGACGTGACGGGAGTGGCGAAGCTGCCCGAAGGGCTGGAGATGGTGATGCCGGGCGACAACGTGTCGCTCGAAATCGAGCTGATCACGCCGGTTGCAATGGACAAAGGGCTGCGCTTTGCCATCCGTGAAGGCGGCCGCACGGTGGGCGCCGGCACGGTAACCGATATTGTGGAGTAGGCTCTCAACCGTAAGAGCCTGGTGACGAAAGGATCGCCGGTCTGGCATGGCCGGCGATTTCAAAAAAAAAATGAAAGAACGCATTCGCATCCGACTGAAGGCATACGACCACCGCATCCTTGATCAATCGACCGGCGACATCGTCGACACGGCGAAGCGCACCGGTGCCACCGTGGCCGGACCGATTCCGCTGCCGACCTTGAAGAATCGCTATACCGTGCTACGCTCGCCGCACGTCGACAAGAAGTCGCGCGAGCAGTTCGAGATCCGTACACACAAGCGTCTGCTCGATATTCTCGAGCCCACACAGGATACGGTAGATGCCTTGATGAAGCTCGATCTTCCGGCGGGTGTGGACGTCGAAATCAAGGCTTTTGGAAAGAAGTAAGCTCGCCCGAAAACTCGAGGGGAGAGGGTATCACGAAAATGAGTCCAGGAATTCTCGGCAAAAAGCTCGGTATGACGCAGGTGTTCACCTCCGAAGGACAGGTCGTCCCGGTGACGCTCGTGAAAGCAGGCCCGTGTGTGGTCACGCAGCGGAAAACGCCGGCTATCGATGGCTACGACGCGGTTCAGCTCGGCTTTCTCGAGTATGCGAAGAAGCAGAACAAACCCGATGCCGGGCACCTCAAAAAGTCCGGCGCCGAAGGCGTTCGTTTCCTGCGTGAGTTCCGGCTGGCGCAGGGCAGCGGCGATCTGAAGCAGGGCGACCGGGTGCTCGCCGAAGAATTCAAGCCCAAGGATGTCGTTGATGTGATCGGTACCAGCAAAGGTCGTGGGTTTGCAGGCCTTGTCAAGCGGCATCACTTTCGCGGTGGTCCGGCCTCGCACGGCTCGATGTTCCATCGCGCGGCGGGTTCGATTGGCGCTTCGAGTTTTCCCTCGCGCGTCTTCCCGGGGATGAAGATGGCCGGGCGCATGGGCACCGATCAGGTGACCGTGCGAAACCTCGAGATTGTCAGCGTCGATCCGGAGGACAGCGTCATCGCCGTCAAGGGAGCGATTCCAGGGCCGAACGGCGGCTATGTGACGGTCCGCCGCGCCAAACGGTGAATCAGAGCCATGAGCGAAGCGATTGGAAAACGAAAGAATCAGAGCCATGAGCGAAGCGATTGGATTTTTTCTGGCAAGGAATAACAAATGCCGAGTGTAGACATTGTGGATCTGAACAACGCGACCGTGGGCTCGCTCGAGCTCTCGGATGTCGTGTTTGGCGCCGAAGTGAACGAAGCCCTGCTGTACGAAGCGGTTCGGCAGCAGACCGCTGCACGCCGTTCGGGAACCGCTGCCACCAAGACGCGCCATGAAGTTTCGGGTTCGGGCAAAAAGCTTTGGAAGCAGAAGGGCACCGGCCGCGCGCGCATGGGCTCGATTCGCTCGCCGCTCTGGCGGCACGGCGGCACGGTGCACGGGCCGCAGCCACGCAGTTATGAGTACAAGTTGCCGCGCAAGATGATTTTGGGTGCGCTTCGCTCAGCTTTGTCCGCGAAGTTGCGCGACGGCGAAATGAAAGTGGTGCGCGCATTTGAGCTTGCCGACCATAAGACGAAGAACATGGTAGGGGTGCTCGGGCGTCTCGAGGCCAAGAAGACGGTTCTGCTGGTCGAAGCAGCCGAGAATACGAATCTCGCCCGCGCGTCACGCAATCTGCCAGGTGTCAAATTGGTTCCGGCCAGGGAAGTTACGGTTTACGATCTGCTGAAGCATCAGCATCTGTTTCTGACCGAAGCTGCTGCCAGAAAACTATCGGAGGGGCTCGCGTAATGAACGTATTCGATGTGATCCGCCGGCCGCTCGTCACCGAGAAGGGCCACGCCAAGCGGGAAGAAGAGAACACGTTGTGTTTCGACGTTCATCCCGATGCCAATAAGATCCAGATCAAGCAGGCTGTTGAGACCGTCTTCAAGGTCAAAGTGGCTGAGGTGCGCACCAGCAACTACGAAGGCAAGCTGCGCCGGCGCGGCCGCTTCACCGGCTATGCCTCGGACTGGAAAAAAGCCTACGTGCGATTGAAGGCCGGGCAGCGCATGCCCGAGTACGCGGACATTTAAGGGGAGCGCCAACCATGCCGATCAAAAGTTTTCGCCCAGTAACGCCGACACGGCGCTTCCAGACTTACCTCACCCGGGAAGATATCACCAAGGACACTCCCGAGAAGTCGCTGGTTGTCGGAAAGAAACGTACCGGTGGCCGCAACGCCGAAGGTTTGATTTCGAGCCGCTTCCGCGGCGGCGGCGCGAAGAAGAGCTATCGCATCATCGACTTCAAGCGCGATAAAGCGGGTATCGCGGCCAAGGTGGCGGCGATCGAATACGATCCCAACCGCTCGGCGCGCATTGCCTTGCTCCACTACGTCGATGGCGAGAAGCGCTATATCATCTGCCCGGTCGGCCTCGAGGTCGGGCGCACGGTGAGTTCGGGTCCCGATGCCGACATTCTTGTCGGCAATGCGCTGCCGCTCAAGAATATCCCGGCTGGTACCGTCGTGCACAATATCGAACTGCGGCCCGGCAAGGGTGGACAGATGGCGCGCTCAGCGGGCGCGCAAGCACAACTGGTTTCGAAAGAAGGCGGCATTGCGCTCTTAAAACTGCCCTCGGGCGAGGTCCGGCGCGTACAGGCCGAGTGTATGGCCACTATCGGGCAGGTTGGCAATGTCGAGCACGAAAATGTCTCGCTCGGTAAGGCGGGACGAAGCCGTTGGCTCGGCAAACGCCCTCACAACCGCGGTGTTTCGATGAACCCGGTCGATCACCCGCACGGTG
>JAFARV010000105.1 GCA_019245255.1 Acidobacteriaceae bacterium
GCGTCAGGTGCGGGTAAAACTCAAATTCCTCCCGGAACAACAGGTCGCCAGTGTTGAGAGCGTCGTGGAGTTCGTGAACCGCCTCGCTCCCCTCCGCCAGATCCAAATACAGTACGTTGGTGACGGGGAAGCGATCAACGCTAGTCAGCTCGACCTCGAAGGGTCCGAACTGGTTTAACACGCGGCGGGAGTAGTCGGATGCGGCATCAACCGGCAGGCGTAGGGGGCGGGGCGGCAGAATTGTAATGTGAGTCTGCCGGAACTCGCCCGGCAAAGATAGCCGGAGATTGTTGATGACGCTTCCGAGAGGGTCGGGAACGTACGTGACCAGTGCGAAGAAGCCCCAAGCGCGCGTATGCATAACGGATTCGGCGTTATCGTGTAGTAATTAACTGTATCGTATTAGTTTTAAAATTAACTACGCCGGATTACTCAAAACCCAAGTTATTTTAAGTTTGCTTACTTTTTCTCCGCAGCTGCGGAATGTTCCTCGGCTCCTACACCAACGGCGAGCCCTTTCGGCTCTGGCACGATCCACTGGGCGGGTTCGAAGCCGATGAATTTCACGATCTGCAGGCTCGGATGGACGGGATCCAAAGCTTCGAGAAGATCGCCGGGACGAAGCGCAGGGCCATTCTCGCGCATTAGTTTCCAAGCGGCGTAGACGGTCGCAGCGGCTACCTCTTCACTGCTCTCGTAATCTTTGGGCTTGACATTTGCTGTCCCACCGGCGTGTGGCGACCAGCGAAAGTTTTCCCCGGGCGTTTCCTTTATCCGATGTACGCGGTAACGCATTCATCAGCCAGTCTAACCGCCCTACGCGGTTACCGGTTAGTCCTGATAGGACTGGGTAGCGCAAAGGGCGCGGCTCAGTACAATGTTGTCGAGATCCGATCAAACCGGCCGAAATGAAGAGATATTGGCTACTGCTGATTCTGCCTGCACTGCTGATCGTGTGGTGGGGCATAGGACGTGGCGATTCGGGACCGGTGGTTCATTTCACGTCCGTTAAGCGGATCACGATTTCAAGCACCGTTGCAACAAACGGGAAGGCGGAGCCGGCGCAATGGGCTGCGGCTCGGGCGGAAATCGCGGGTGTCGTGCGAACAATTTCCGTGCAACGCGGGCAAGTGGTGAAGGCAGGGCAGCCGCTGGTTACACTCGACACGGCCGCAGCGCAGTCGGCGTTGACTTCGGCACTCGCGCAGGAGCAACAGGCGAGAACGGAAACGGCGACTTTGGGCCACGGCGGCCGTCCGTCACAGCTCGCCGCGATCGAAGATCAGGTCAGGACGGCGCAGACGACGCTCGAGATAGCTCAGCGAAACTACGATTCAATGCGGCGTCTTGCAAGTGAACAGGCCGCAACCAAACTGCAGGTTCTCGATGCGAAAGATGCACTCGATCGCGCAAAGCTTCAGTTGCAGGCCGCACAGGATCGGAGACAGACGCTTGTGACATCCAGCGACAAAACCGATGCCCAGGCGCGGCTAGAAAACGCACAAGCCGCGGTAGCGCTTGCTAAACATCAGCTGCAATTGGGCACAATTGTGGCTCCTAACGCTGGAACTGTATATCAGTTTGACCTGAAACTTGGCGCGTATCTGCAGCCCGGGGATCTGGTCGCGCTCATCGGCGATCTCGATCGGATGAAAGTTATGGTTTATGTAGACGAGCCGGACCTGGGGCGTGTGGGATTAGGCATGGCGGTCAATGTAACCTGGGACGCTCGGCCGGGCCAACGCTGGTGGGGCCGGGTAGACCGCATGCCGACCGAGGTGGTGGCGCTTGGATCGCGGACGGTAGGAGAGGTTACAACCATTGTCGAGAACCCGAACCACGACCTGCTGCCCGGCGTGTCCGTTAACGCAACTGTTGTCTCGAAGATTGCAAAGGATGCGCTCGGCATTCCCAAGGCCGGCTTGCGAACTCTAAACGGGAGCGACGGCGTATACAAGCTGAGCGGAAATAAAATCGTTTGGACACCCGTAAAGACGGGAATCAGTGATGTGAACAGCGTCGAAATCTTTGCCGGTTTGGGCGACGGCGATAAAGTTGCTGATCGGGTGGTGGAGCCTAGCGATGCCGAGATCAGGGACGGTATGCGCGTGAGGCCGGTGTTTGACTGACGTGAAGACACGGCCTACAACTGCACGGTCCGCAAGCGCAGTGCATTTGAGATGACTGATACCGAACTGAAGGTCATGGCAGCACTTGCAATCATCGGGCTCAACAAAATACCGAAGACTGGGTACAATACGCCGGCGGCAATCGGCACGCCCACGATGTTATAAACAAACGCGAAGAACAGGTTCTGCCGTATGTTGCGCATGGTCTTGCGGCTCAGATGTATGGCTCGGACGATGGCGCGCAGATCGCCATGAACCAACGTAATGGCGGCGCTTTCGATAGCGATGTCGGTTCCTGTACCCATCGCAATCCCAACATTTGCAGCAGTAAGAGCGGGCGCGTCGTTAATACCATCGCCTGCCATAGCGACCACGTGCCTGCGCGCCTGAAACTCACGAACCACTTCGGCTTTTTGCTGCGGAAGAACTTCCGCCCTAATCTGGTCGATGCCCAATGTGCTCGCGATCTGCTCAGCCGAGCTGCGACGATCGCCTGTTGCCATAACGATCTGAATGCCTTCGCGTCGCAGCATCCGAAGAGCTTCGTGCGTTGATTCTTTCACACGATCCGATACGTTGATTGCTCCCGCGAACTGCCCGTCTATGGATACCAGCATCGACCCGGTTTGTCCCGGAGCGTGAATGAGTGAATTATTCCCGACGGCAACGGCATGGCCCGCGACTATTCCGCGCACACCTTGGCCTGGAATTGATTCAAAATTCTGCACAGCCTCTAAGGCGAGCCGCCGTTCCCGAGCAGCTTTCACTACAGCGGCCGCGAGCGGATGCTCACTTGCTTGCTCCAAAC
>JAFARV010000184.1 GCA_019245255.1 Acidobacteriaceae bacterium
AGGTCTTGAAAAAGATTGTCCAGGAACGGGAGAGCTCGAGTTTCGCGATGCGCTTCGCGCAACTGTGCGATGCCTCCCAATTCGATGCGCGCTGTGCGCTCCGCCTCTTCGGGCTTCACGCCTCGGCGAACGAGATCCTCCGTTCGCAAGGCGATGTGAGCCTCAAGCTCTTCTCTAAGCTGCCGATCAAGGTCGCTCGAGCGAAACACGGCCCAAATCCGTGCAATCATTCGGTTAAATGAAGTGAGCATCGCCTTACCTCGGCGCATTCATTACGAGAAGCCGCCCGATCACGCTAGATATGCGCTCCCACTTCTCGGTTTCTTCAATGAGCTGCTTGCGGCCAGCGTTTGAAATCGAGTAAAACCTGGCTTTGCGATTGTTTTCGGACGCACCCCATTCCGCCTTAATCCATTTCTTTTGCAGAAGACGGACCAAACAAAGATAGATCGTGCCCTGATTTACCTGGAGGGTTTGTTCGCTGATCTGCTCAATGCGACGCGCGATGCCATAGCCGTGCAAGGGACCCATAGTTTCGAGGGTCTTAAGCACCATCAGATCGAGCGTGCCTTGAAGGATTTCGGACTTGTTCTCGGTCACCATCTTCTCCTGTTGGCTGTATAGAGGAACTCTAGCACGGCCCCTGTAGGATGTAAAGAGGAGAAAAGACCCATTTACTGGCAGTCCGGAGCCGGCCAACGTCCGTTGCGGCTGTTCGTGCTGGCCCCCATTCCCTATCAGCCGGCCCGCCTTTCTGTTAACCACCGACCTGCGCGGCACCCCACGTGAGATGTTGCAGGCCTATTTTGATCGCTGGCAAATCGAAGTGAATCATCGCGAGGAAAAAGATACACTCGGAGTCGGTCAGGCGCAGGTACGGTCCCGGCTCTCGGTGCCCCGTCAACCGGCTTTTGCTGTCGCTTCCTACAGCGCGCTCCTGCTCGCTGCCTTATTAACCTTCGGCCCTAACCGCCGCGCCTGTTATGAACCTCTTCCCAAGTGGCGCAGAAATGCCGACCGGCCCTCCTGCCTCGATCTGATCACGCTGCTACGCAAGGAAATTGCACGTTCCCCAGCCGTGCTCGTTCCTTTTGGTCTCAATATCGGCTGGAAATCACTCGGCCTTACTGCTGCAGCCTGAACTCAAATGTCCAAACTCCAGACGCAGGCGAAAGCGCCTGCGCCACTGGCCGGGCCGGCCACCTTGGCTGCCCGCTAACATAATGACGTGGAGAATGGGGAGTGCATCTTCTGCGAGATTGCCGAGAAGAATTTACCGGCGGAAATCGTGTACGAAGATTCCGATGCGATTGCATTCTTGGATGACCGGCCGTTATTCCCGGGTCATGTGCTGTTGTGTCCGCGGGAGCATTATGACACGCTGCTGGAGCTTCCGCAGCACCTGACAGGGTCGATGCTGGCCAACACTCAGTTATTAGCAAGGGCGGTGGAGGCGGCTGTGGACGCGGAGGGGACCTTCATAGCGATTAACAACCGTGTGAGCCAGACGGTACCGCATCTGCACATCCACATTGTGCCGCGGCGCCGGCGCGATGGATTGAAGGGCTTTTTCTGGCCGAGGCAGCCGTACAAGGACGACGCGGCGAAGGAGGCAGTGCGGGATGCGATCGAGCGAGAAGTTCGGAAATTATTGAACGGGTGAGTGGCGCTGTGATCGCATTTGTCGGATCGCCGACGGCTCTCCAGAAAACGCGGGCAACGCAACGCGCGGCACTTGGCGATTTCCGTCGTTGAGATCCAAGCACCGCTTGGCTGCCCGCTATGACCGGTTCAATTTAGGGTAATTGCGGCAGTCAATTCGTTGGATGTAGAATCGCACCAACGCGAATGGGGCCTAAATCATTGTGTGGGTTGCCGGGGCCCATTTCAAATTCGGATTCAGACCGCGGTCTTTTGATCGGCTCTTTATAGTGTTGGGCTTGGCGTACCGCACCCCCTCGCTTACGCTCAGGGTTCTATTCCGGCAGAGCCGATGCATTGGAGGATCGAATCACGAGGGCGCATTTAATCACGAGGGCGCATTTATGGAAGTTTAGTGCTTTGACAACCGCTTACTTACGTGCGCGGCTCAGTTACAGGATTCATGAATCCTATTCATTACTCCTTGGGAGGTTTTGCCACTAGACGCATAGGCCAAGCGAATCTAGACTGGAATTGAGCCGGCCGCCGGCTACTCGAAAGGAACAACAATGCAGAAGCGCACGTTAGGCAAAAGCGGCCTCGAGGTTTCCGCTCTCGGGCTTGGCTGCATGGGTTTGAGCTTCGGATACGGACCTGCAACAGAAAAGCAACAGGGAATTACGCTGATCCGGGCGGCCTTCGAGCGGGGTGTCACATTCTTTGATACCGCTGAAGTCTACGGCCCCTTCACGAATGAGGAACTGGTCGGAGAGGCACTCAAGCCGTTCCGTAAGCAGGTAGTGATTGCAACCAAGTTCGGCTTCCAGGATGCGAACCCTCAGAGAGGCCTGAATAGCCGTCCCGAGCGAATCCGGCAGGTGGCTGATGAGTCACTGAAGCGGTTGCGAACGGATGTGATCGACCTTTTTTATCAGCACCGGGTGGATCCAAATGTCGCGATGGAAGATGTTGCGGGGGCAGTAAAAGAACTGATTCAGCAGGGCAAGGTGAAGCATTTCGGGCTGTCAGAGGCGGGCGCTCAAAGTATCCGGCGTGCTCACGCAGTTCAGCCGGTCTCAGC
>JAFARV010000188.1 GCA_019245255.1 Acidobacteriaceae bacterium
AGTTCGACGCTGTAGTTTTGAACTCCGTGGCACAGTACTTCCCGGATCTCGATTACTTGCTGGACGTAATGGCAGGGGCAGTGGAGGCGGTGGGACCGGAAGGCACGGTGTTCCTGGGCGACTTACGCAGCTTGCCGTTACTGGAGATGTTCCAGACCTCCGTACAGATGTATCAGGCGGCGGATACGCTGACGGTAGAGCAGCTGCGGCGGCGCGTGCGTCTGAACATGGCGCAGGAAGGCGAACTGCTGCTCGATCCCGAGTTGTTCGCGGCCTTGCGGCAGCGCATACCGAAGATCCGGCGTATTGACGTGCAGCTGAAGCGTGGGCGTGCGCATAACGAGTTGACGCGCTTCCGCTACGACGTAACGCTGCATATCAGCGAGACACCCGTCCAAACGGTGGATTGCGCCTGGGTGGACTGGCAGAAAGAATCGTTCAATCTGGAGCTGTTGCGCCACACTCTGCGCAGCACACAGCCGGACATGTTGGGGCTGACGGGAGTGCCGAATGCGCGTTTGCGCGAGGACGTGGCGGCGCTCGAGGTGCTGCTCGAAGCCACGGCCGAGACCACGGTAGGCGACGTGCGGGAACGTGTCCAGCACAGGCTGGCCGAGAGCCGGGCGCTGGACCCGGAAGATTTGTGGGCGCTGGAGCGGGAACTGCCGTACCGGGTGGAGATCCGCGCCTCGCAAAAGCCGGTGGACGGCTGTTCCGATGTGGTGCTGCGGCGCATCGGCGCGGGCGCGCACATGGCCTTTGCCGAAGCGCACTATCCGGGCCAGGCACACGCCTTCCGACCGCTGTCACACTACGCCAATAACCCGCTGCGGGCGCGCACGGCCGCGCAGCTGATTCCGCAGCTACGCTCCTGGCTGTATGCCAAACTGCCCGAGTACATGGTTCCGCAGGCCTTCGTGCTCCTGGATGCCCTGCCCCTCACCTCCAACGGCAAAATTGATCGCAAGGCCCTTCCCGCTCCCGAACTCTCGCCTGACGCGGTCGAGTATGTTCCTCCGCGTACGCCCGCAGAGCGGAAACTTGCTGAGATCTGGTCGGCTGTCCTTCAGGCGCCACGCATCGGAGCACGAGACAATTTCTTCGCGCTAGGAGGTCACTCACTTCTGGCAACTCAAGTGATCTCGCGAGTCCGCCTGACCATGGGCACAGATCTACCCCTTCGGTCTATCTTCGAGTCGCCAACACTCGAAGCCTTGGCCGCGCGAATCGCGAAAACGACACGCTCTGTCCAGATTGCAGCTATCCCCCATACTCCGCGGAACCGGCCTCTGCCGCTCTCGTCGGCACAGGAACGGTTGTGGTTTCTCGACCAGTTGGCGCCGGATAACTCGTTCTATAGTGCGCCATTGGCCATGCGCCTCAAGGGGCCGCTTGACCCAAACGCTTTGCGCGATGCCGTGAATGGACTTATACGACGGCATGAAGTGCTCAGGACGACATACCGATTGCAGAATGACCGGCCTGTACAGGTGACTGCGCCCGAGCTCCGTATTGACGTTCCGATCATCGACGTTTCATTTTTCCCGCTGGAGAGGCGGGAGACTGAAGCGCGGCAACGCATGGTCGAAGAAGCGCGGCGTCCTTTCGATCTCAGAACAGGGCCAGTACTGCGGGCTTTCCTGGTGCGTCTCGATGAGATGGACCACGCGTTGCTCCTGAATATCCACCACATCGCGACTGATGGCTGGTCTATCTGGCCGTTTATACAAGAGCTCGGGACGCTTTACAAAGCCAGTGTTGCAGGCGAGCAATCACCGCTTTCAGAATTGCCCATCCAGTATGCCGACTTTGCGGTTTGGCATCGTGAATGGCTTGAGAGTGAAGAAGTTGCACAGCAGTTTGCTTACTGGAAGAATCAGCTGGCGGGCGCACCCGAGCGCATGGAACTCCCGACCGACCGGCCCCGGCCAACGGTGCAGACTTATCGGGGAGCGATTGAAACAATCGTTCTGCCCGTCGAACTGCTGGACGCGTTGCGTGCTCTAAGCCAGCGCGAGAACGCGACCTTGTACATGACGCTCCTGGCCACGTTCCAAATATTACTCTTCCGCTACACAGGACAGGAAAAAATCGTGGTCGGTTCGCCCATCGCGAACCGTACGCGCGCCGAAATCGAAGACCTGATCGGTTTCTTTGTGAATACGCTTGTAATGTATTCCGACCTTTCGGGCAATCCCACGTTCCGTGAATTCCTCCAGCGCGTCCGCGAGGTAGCGCTGGGCGCGTTTTCAAACCAGGATCTTCCTTTCGAAAAACTGGTCAAGGCCATTGCCCCCGATCGCGATCTCAGCGTCAATCCGCTCGTTCAAGTCCTGTTCGTGCTGCAAAACCCGCGGCGGTCCATTCTGCAGTTGGCCGGCGTTGAGTTTGAGTCCATGCAGATCCACAACGGAACAACAAAGTTTGACATCGCCATGTTCCTGGTGGAAAGGCCGGAAGGGCTGTCTTGCTGGGCGGAGTATTCGACAGATCTGTTCGATGCGGCAACAATCCGGCGGTTCCTGGGCCACTACCAAGTGCTACTCGAGGCTATTATTGAGAACACAGAACGGCGGATTTCCGAGCTCCCGCTCCTGACGGAGGCCGAACAGCATCAGCTGCTCGCGGAATGGAACAAGCCGTCAACGCACTTTCTGAGTGACATTTGCGTCCACAACGCGTTTGAAAGACAAGTAGAACGTACTCCAAACAAAATAGCGGTGATTTGCGAAGATCACGAACTCACGTACGCGGAATTGAACCGTCGCTCCAACCAGCTTGCGCATCGCCTTTGCGCAATGGGGGTAAGTCCCGAAACATTGGTTGCGCTGTGCATGGAACGCTCGTTGGACATGTTAGTCGGAATCCTGGCAATCCTGAAAGCGGGCGGCGGGTATCTGCCTGTCGATCCAGCTTATCCATGCGATCGAGTAGCGTTTATGTTGAGGGATGCGCAGGTCCAAGTACTGATAACGCAGGAGGCGTTGTTGCCGGCTATTCCACCGCATGACGCGGCTGTCGTGTGCATTGATCGCGATTGGCCTTCGATCGCTTCCGAAGCGGGCGAGAACCTGGTCCCACAGGCCAAGCCAGAAGACGTTGCGTACGTAATCTACACTTCCGGCTCGACCGGTAACCCCAAGGGCTGCCTCATCACGCATGCCAATGTTGCGCGCTTGTTTACCTCAACGCATCATTGGTTCGGTTTTGGACCGGAAGATACGTGGACGCTCTTCCACTCGATTGCATTTGATTTCTCTGTCTGGGAGATATGGGGCGCACTGCTGTTTGGGGGCAAGCTTGTCGTGGTACCACTGATGCTCGCGCGCTCACCCGAACAATTCCACGAGTTACTGGTGCGGCATCAAGTGACGGTGCTCAACCAGACGCCGTCCGCGTTTAAGAGTCTGATTGCTGCAGACGAGCGGTCTTACTCTTCGCATCGGCTTGCGCTACGGTACGTGATCTTCGGCGGAGAGGCGCTCGAGTTCAAAAACCTGCTGCCATGGATTGCACGGCACGGAGACCGGCCCGCGCTGATCAACATGTATGGCATTACCGAGACGACCGTACACGTCACGTATTTCAAAGTGAACGGCCCAGGTATTGGCGATAACTCGGTAAGTCGGATTGGCAAACCGATTCCGGACCTGCAGGTTTATGTATTAGATCGCAACCGCCAGCCGGTCCCTATCGGAGTGCCGGGAGAGATGTATGTAGGCGGTGCTGGTGTGGCGCGCGGATATCTCAACCGTCCCGAGCTCA
>JAFARV010000194.1 GCA_019245255.1 Acidobacteriaceae bacterium
ACATCGCCTTCCTGCATGATGTTGAACAGACCAACCTGAACTTTTCCTGCCAGGTCCGGTAATTCGTTCACCACAAACAGACCACGGTTGGCGCGCGGCAGCAACCCATAGTGAATCGTAAGTTCGCTCGAAATGTCGCGGCCGGAGCGCGCCGCCTTGATCGGGTCGATATCCCCGATCATGTCGGCTATCGTCACATCCGGAGTCGCCAGCTTCTCGACATACCGATCCTCAGCAGTCAGCCATGCGATAGGAGTGTCGTCCCCCAATTCGGCAATCCGGTCGCGGCACTGACGGCAGATCGGCCGAAGCGGGTGATCGCGAATTTCGCAGCCTGCCACATAAGGCATCTGAGGATCGAGAAGCGTTGTAAGCAATCGGGCGAGCCGAGTCTTGGCCTGCCCTCTGAGTCCGAGCAAAATGAAATTGTGCCGCGAGAGCACAGCGTTCACGATCTGCGGAATCACAGTCTCTTCGAAACCCATGACGCCCGGGAACAGAGGCTCACCGCGCTCGAGTTTGCAAATCAAATTGGACCGGATCTCTTCTTTCAGTGTTCGTTCTTCTGTAAGCCTGTCCTGAAATCGACTCGAGCGGAGAGCGCCGAGCGTGTGCGGCAAGTCGGAGTGAGGCATTGATGGGACTCGCACTCGTATTCTCGAACCAAGTCTAGCAGTGTGTGTTCGAGGAGAAATTAAGCTGAGCGAGCGCGATCCACAGCCGTCATTTCCCTGTTGACGTGGCCGTCCAGTCGTGTTAAATATTTAGCATGTTGCTAATAAATCCACAGGTCTGGACATGACGCGTACCGTTTCGGGAGGAACGCTGAGCCGGCGGGAGAGGCAAATTATGGATGTGCTGTTTGAGCTGGGGCGCGCAACGGGAACTGAAATACAGCAGCGTCTCGAGGATCCGCCCAGCTACTCGAGCGTACGAACGATTCTGAGGATCCTGGAACAGAAGGGCTTTGTGCGCCACGGCGAGGAGGGGCTTCGTTATGTCTACGAACCGTGCATAGCACGTGAAACCGCGAAGCGCTCCGCACT
Organism: Acidobacteriaceae bacterium; assembly: GCA_019245255.1. Lineage (GTDB taxonomy): Bacteria > Acidobacteriota > Terriglobia > Bryobacterales > Bryobacteraceae > Bog-105. The sequence continues at coordinate 1,047 of JAFARV010000194.1, forward strand.
GAAGCGCGTTCTCCAGACATTCTTCGAAGGATCGGCGCAAAAGGCTGTTGCAGCCCTGTTGGACCCGAAAACGTTCCGGCTCAGCCGGGCGGAGTTGGACGAAATCAGCAAATTGATTGACCGAGCGAAGGAGAATTCACGATGATGCCGGTTATTGTTGCGTTGAAAGCCAGTGTGATTTTGCTGCTCGGAAGCGCACTCTTTGTGCTGTTACGTGGCGCACGGCCGTCGCAGCGCCATCTCATTGCCGCATTTACGCTTGCTGTGGCATTGTTGGTTGCCGTCCCGTTTCCCGGAGGTGTGGTGGTTGAATCGCGAGCCGTAACATTCGTGACCGAAGCGGAGTTTGCTGCCGGAGGCGATTCGAACATCTTCGCCTGGGTGCGATTTGTCTGGCTAATCGGCGCCGCGCTCGTGCTATTCCGGTTCGTTGCCGGCATTGTTTACCTCACTTGGATGAGCCGAAGAGCACGCCCAGAGAACTACGGCGGCGTCTTGGTCCGAGTGACGGACATTTCTGCTCCCCTGGTCTGGGGTTGGACCCACCCCCTAGTTCTGGTTCCGATGTCCTTTCCATCATGGCCGGAGAGGCGACGGCAGATGGCCCTTTGTCATGAACGGGCGCATGTCACCCGAGGAGATCTCTGGACCGGGCTGCTGGCGGTTGCGGCTCAATGCCTTTACTGGTACAACCCGCTGGTGTGGTGGCTCTCGAGCCGTCTTCGCGAGCAGCAGGAGCTGGCCTGTGACGAACGCGTCCTGGATAGCGGCGTAGATTCTTCTGAATACGCAAGCATGCTTGCGGAGTTTGCGAAACCGAGCTTTGCGCCCGCAATCCTGGGTTGCGCAATGGCGTCCGGCCCTTCTCTTCTGCGACGGCGGATCGAGAACATTATCTCGGAACGACGCCGTCCGGGCCGGCGACGGTGGAATCCAGCGTTGCATCTCGCACTCATCGTTTTGCTGGCGGCAGGCACTGGGGCGGCAATCGCGTCAGATGAGGAAGTCTACAAAATCGGCGGGGATGTTACGGCTCCTCATATAGTGCACAAGGTGGAGCCGAACTACACGGCCACCGACCGTCGCTCCAGAACGCAGGGTACAGTCGTTCTCAGCGTCATTATCGGCACGAACGGCCGGACCCACGATATCTCAGTCGTCAAGAGCTTGTCGAGAGGTTTGGATGAGCAGGCCCAGAAGGCGGTTTCGAAATGGCGCTTCGAACCTGCTAAGAAGAATGGGAAGCCCGTAGCCGTGACGGCTCACATCGAGGTGAATTTCCGCCTGCTGTGAGCTACCCAGCCGTCAGCAATCAGCTATCAGCTATCAGCTATCAGCTATCAGCTATCAGCTATCAGCTATCAGCTCTCAGTCGTATATGATTAGTTTCCGGCGCCGCGCGGTAAGCATTCCTGATAGCTAAATGCTGATCGCTGGAAGCTCTCACGCTTCGGGCGTGGCACAGCTAAAGCTTTCGATGGCGAGCCGTAGTTTTTCAGCAGTGAACGGTTTGGTCAGAAACTTGTCCATGCCGGCGGAGAGGCAGCGCAATTCGTCGGCCTTCGAGGCATTCGCCGTCATCGCCATGATCGGCACATGCCGCCCTCTCCCGCGTTCGCGGGCTCGAATTCGCCTGGTCGCCTCCAGGCCATCCATGAGCGGCATCTCGACGTCCATCAAAACGAGATCGAACTGCTCAGTGGCGAGTACGTCCAGCGCTTCGCATCCATTCTGTGCCAGCATCACTGAGTGACCATCCCGCTCCAGCATGCGCGTCGCAACCAACTGATTCACCGGATTATCTTCCGCCAACAGAATTTTGAAACGAGTTCGCGGTGAATCCAGGCCCAACGGTTCGCGTGCGGCACTTGCATCGGCAGTGGTAAGTCCGACCGTGAAGTGGAACGT
>JAFARV010000243.1 GCA_019245255.1 Acidobacteriaceae bacterium
GCACAACGTTCTTGCGCATTCATCCTCTTTGATAACGGCCGGATCAGCGTTTGGCTCACTGTAGAATAACGTCGCGCGAGTGCGCGGAAGCGTGGTGAGATAACCCGAATCCAGGCCGCTGCTGGCGAACTTCGGGTCCTTGATAGCGGGATAGAAATCTGCATGAGCTAACTCCCCGAAGCGGGCGGTCAACGAGTGGGCCGCCCCGGTTACAATGACTCCATCGACATCTCCGTAACTGATTGCCTCTTGCCACACCACGGTAGATCCGAGCGAGTGGCCGACCAGAATCACTTTCCCGAACGGGACGCCGGCGATAGAGCCGTCGCGGAGCCGCTCAACAATTTGATGGACCACATCGGCGACGGTCTGAACGTTCAACTCGTCGCTTGGTGGGTGCGAGCTAGTTCCTGAGCCAGGCAGGTCGATCGCGAATGTGGGGAAGCCGTGAGCGGCAACTTCTCGCGCGCAAGAATACTCGATGTCGTCGACCCTTCCGAAGTCCCAATACCTGTGGTTGTAAGTTGCCCCATGGATCAGCAGCTGGATCGTCGATCCGTCATGCAGCTCATCTTCTGTCGCGCATAGCTCGCCACTAACGGTGGCTGACTGCCCTGGGGCAAGCGCCACCGGGATGGCCTTGTAGTGCCGGCAAATAACCGCATCATCTCCCCCGAAACACCGAAGTGCAAAAACCAGAGGAAGCACGGCCTTGAGTACCTCTTTCATAAGTTGTTTTCTCCTTGTTTGGGCTCCTTCTTGGCGCCCTCAATTCCAATTGCTAAATCGCTATTAGAAATCGATCAGGAGAAAGCGAACTATTCAGGGGGCAGCCCGTCAGCAATACCGAATTCTCGCTACAAAAATCGTGTGTTCGCCCATCGCACCAAGTCACAGCCGAGTAGAAACACTGCCAAGATTAACTAGCCTCTACAGAAAGCGAGTATGTGTTTGTACGATCAATGCACACCCGTTAAGGAAAGCTTTCCAGATTTCACGCCGAAGTATCTGTCCCCAAGAGATTGGTCCAGCTTGAAGCGCGACCTGTTTCTGGGGACGTTCTGTCTTGAGGTCGACTACATACTGGGCCGTATTCGCTGCGTGCGCCGTCGGCCGAACCGACGGAGTAAAAAGCTGCCTATCGGCGTCTTCACCCGACTTGGCGGTCAGCGGGCCCAGCGCATTGCCGAACTCATCTGTGGTCTTGCCCGGCGGCAGTTGCGATAATTTCGAGACCGTGCAGGATTGGTTTGCACCTCCGGGCGCGTGTGGGCTGAAGCGGGGCGGCTCAGCAACCGTTTTGAGGCCGAAGCTCTGCGAGCCGAGTACGTAGCTGTGACTCACGCCCACTCCCTCATACATCTTAAGAATCCCTGTCAAGTGTCAGCTTCCGTCCGAAAAGGTCGGCGGCGGCCCCGTACGCCTACATCCAATCGCGCCACAGCAGAGATCGTCTATTTCGTTCGGAAAGATCTCGTGACGGTTTCCGCCACTTTTATCGGATTGAATGACTTACGTCTAAAATTCTGGTACGCCCGAGAGGATTCGAACCTCTGACCTTTTGCTCCGGAGGCAAACGCTCTATCCAGGCTGAGCTACGGGCGCATTGTGAAATCAGGGACCCTTTTTCGCTAACGCGAGGCGAGACGATCCGCTTGTATGCCGCTGCGCCGAATTGCCTGGCGAGAGCAGCTGTTCGATATGCTGGCGAATCGAGTCTTCTTTCATCAGAGCGTCCCAGTTCGGATCTTCCTTTTGGGGAGTCTGGTAATGGATGAACCCCTTGCGATCGATCAGCACCAGTTGGGGCACCACGTAACGATCCGAGTTGAAGCCCATGAAGGAGACCATCTCAGGCTGCAGTACCCAGCCCACCGGAAATCCCACTTGAAAATCTTTCACAAAATTCTCGACCAGCAGATCGGCATTCGCATTTACCGCGATGTCGAGCGCTTGAAACCCGCGCGGGCCATACTCCTGCTGCAATTTTGTCATTAAACGAGAAGCCGCCTGGCAGTGCGGGCATGTGGTCCAGATGAACTCGAGCGCAACCACCTTTCCGCGATATTGGCTGAGGAGTTTTTGCCCCTGGCCCGGTATGTTGAACGCGAGCTCGGGCGCTTTGCGCATCGATTCCAGCTCGGCAGCAATCAAAGATCCGTTTAACAGCGCGGCGCCGGCGAGCAGCAGAAAGGCCTTTTTCACTTGCAGAAACTCCAGCCTTCAGTGTAGCCCAGGTTCAGGTTCAACCAGGCTCCCGGTCGACAGCTCCTCCGGGCCGAGGAAGATCCGCCAGGCAGCCACCCAGGCGCGGAGCGCCTGCCTTCCCGCCGATCAGTTTTTTGTCGGAAGAGGATCGGACGGGGTACTCGTTTTGGCGCCACTCTTACCGGTTGTTTTCGCAGCGTTGTTGCCGGCGGTTTCGCAGCCGTATTAGTGGATGTCTTGACCGTGCTGTTAGTAGTGGTCGGGGCGCTCTTGGTCGTAGCCGTTGCCGGCTTGATGGCAGCAATGCCGGTGAGGCTCCTGAGCACGGTACTCGGCCGGGTCGCTCCCTGTGATGAGCTGTTTACCGATCCGGCAAAGGCAGGTATTGTGTTTGCTGTTCGCGAGGTGGCGCTTGCGGCGCGACTCGCGGAAGCGCTTCCTGCAGAGGGGTTGGACGCGGCAGTTACTCCGAAAGCCGGAATCATAGCCGTTGCTTGCGAGACGGCGTTCGCGGCGGCGGGTCCGGCAGCTTGCGCTCCTGCAGTGAAAGCCGGAATGTAACTGTTCGCTGTCGAAATCACGCCGGACGCATTCCCTTCACGCGATGCTTGCGTCCCGAGCACAGACATGCCGGGATTACCTTGCGCTTGCTGCATTGTTTGCGCAGTACCTGAACCGGCCATTGCTTGCCCTTGACCCGCGACGCTGCCGGCCGGACTTGCAGCAACATTTGTCTGGCTCAAACCCGTTAGGTGCAACGGGTATTCAGCGCCGAGCGTATACTGCGAGGCACCTGCGGGATTCATTTCACGGACTGTCAGATTCACCTCGAACGAGGTTCCGAAAATATCGTTGCTTGACTGTTGCAGCACAAACTCGAACTGTGTATCATCGGCATCGCCAGGTTGCACGGTAAACTTTGCGTCAGGTGCGTTCGCCCGAAGCAATCCGATTCCGCGAATGCTATTTTCCT